>CAJWBW010000145.1:0-4994 GCA_913020415.1 uncultured Phycisphaerae bacterium
CCGCTGTACCGACGGAAGGCGCTTCCCCAACTGACCGGATTCGTGGTGGTGCTGGCATTCGGACTGGCGCTCGTCGGCATTCTGGGATTCGCCGACAACATCCCTCTGCTGATCGGAATGTCCTGCGTGCTTGTCGTGGATATCGGCATCCTGCTCTTCGCACGCACCTATCTGGACTGCTATCGATGCCGGGCTTCGCACCGCAGACTCCAGATCGCCCGCTACCACCGCCCCTGGGATCGGTCCACGGCCTCGCGAAACCGGACCCCGGATGCGGAATCCGCGGAGTAGCGAGCCGCTGCACGCCGCAGGCTCCGGACCCCCAGCGATACCATGAGCCGGTGGCGTCCCACGAGGGGGCCCGCCCCAACCATGCCGTGAGGTGCCACTTGCACACCATCAGACGAATCGTCGTGTCCATGCTCATTCTCCTCGTCCTGCCCCGTGCGGGAGCCGAAGTCGTCGTGCTCGACGGTGGCGATCGGCTTCAGGGCACGATCGCATCGAACGACGGAACCACCATCACCCTTGACCATTCCGTGCTGGGTTCCCTCAGTCTGCCGATCGACAAGATCGAATCGATCGATGGCAAGAGCGCCGCGGAGTTCCTGACACCGAAGCAAAAGCCGAAGCCGACCGCAGACGGGGTGGAGTCGGATCCGACCACCACCTCCACTCCGTCCCCGGGCACCACCCGGACACCGGCGTCCGACACTCCACCGGCGGAGCGGGTCTGGAAGAACACCTTCACGCTGGCCGGCAGCACCAACTCGGGCACCTCCGACAACGCCTCCCTGTTCCTGCAACTGCAATTCGACCGAGACGACGACGTCGAGAAGACTTCAATCAGCTCCTTCTACCGGTTCGCCAGTGCGGACGGTGAAACCAACCAGAGCTGGTTCAACTTCACGGTCGATCAGCTGTGGAAGCTTCCGAAGGTCGACACGACATGGCAGATCTTCGCCGATCTGCAGTTCGACTGGTCCGAATTCAACTCGTGGGAACAGCGCATCTCGCTGCACGCAGGTGGGCAGCACCCGCTGCTGGACATCGACAGGACGACCCATCCCGACATCTGGTACGACTCCCTGAAGATCAACGGGCGGATCGGATTCGGCCCCCGCAAGGAATTCGCCGGCCTGAACACCGACGTGGTTCCCGAGGCGGATCTGGGTGGAAATCTCGACTGGGGGTTGACGCCCACCAGCAGCGTCGTCGCCAGCGCCGCGTTCCTGCCGGATCTCTCCGATCTCGACGTGTACCGGATCAACGCCTCCCTCAACTGGAAGATCAAGCTGGAGGGATTGGACGGATTGGCCATGCAGCTGGGCATGACCTACCAGTTCCAGAGCCGGGTCGATGACGAAGACAGGAACTACGATCTGCTCACCACCGTCGGCATGAGCTACGACTTCTGATCCGGACATCACCGCCGGCGGATGAAGTTCTCGAACAGGATGGCCAGGGCCAGCAGGAACGAGATCAGGAAGCCGAAGCCGCCGATCCAGCCGAGGAAGCTGCTGCCCCCCCGCTGCTCGGCCAGGACCAGAATGGCCGAGGCCAGGATCATCGCCGCGATCAGCATGGAGTAGGACAGCTGCCGACTGGCGTGGTTGACCGTGTCGTTCAGCCGGTCCACGCCGTCCACCTGCATCTTCACCGACATCTGGTTGCGACCGAGGCGGTCACTCAGACGACTGAGATTCCCGGGCAGGTTCTCGGCGAACTTCAGCCATGTCGTTGCGTTCTTCTGCAGCCGCTTGCGGATCGCCGGCAGGGAGAACTGCCGCTTGACCAGCTTCTCGACGTGCGGCTTCGCAAATCCGATCAGGTCGAACTCCGGGTCGAGATCCTCGCCGACGCCCTCGATGGTCGTCAGGGCCTTGATCATCATCACGATGTCGCTGGGACATTGGATGCGATGCTTGCGGAGTCCTTCGGTGAAGGCACGGAGGACCGCGGACATGTCGATCTTGTTCATCTCGACGTTGGTGTACTGCGCCATGAAGTCCTGCAGATCGCGGCGGATCTGCTTGACGTCCACTTCGTCCTCATCCACGTTGCCCAGCGTCATGAACGCCTCGAACACCACATCGATGTCGCTCTTGGCGGTTCCGTAGATGAGCATCGCGAGATTGCGGGTGGTCTCCTCGTCGACCCGACCCGCCATGCCGCAGTCGATGAAGCAGAGGCGTCCGTCCTCCATCAGGAACAGGTTGCCGGGATGCGGATCGGCATGGAAGAAGCCGACCTCCAGCGTCTGCCGCAGCACGGTGTAGGCACCGATCCGGACCAGACGTTCGCGCTGCTCCATGGAGAGATTGGCTTCCTTCCAATGGGAGAGATTCACTCCCCTGATCTCCTCCAGAGCCAGGACACGCCGGGTGGTGAGGTCCCAGTAGACGATCGGGAACCAGGCCTCCTCGCCCTCCTCGAGCCCTTCCCGGAAGGCGTCGGTGTTCCGACCTTCGTGCATGAAGTCGAGTTCGTTCTTGATCGAACCCGCGAACTCGTCGACCACCGCGACCGGATCGAAGGGCAGGTCGTCGTGGTGCTTGGCGAGCCAGTGGGCGATGCCCTCCAGGATCTCCATGTCGGAGTTGATGGTCTTCTCGATGCCCGGCCGAAGCACCTTCAGCACGATGGCCTGACCATCCTTGCGAATGGCGCGGTGCGCCTGCCCCATCGATGCCGCCGCCAGGGGCTCCTCTTCGATCGACTGAAACTTCGCATCGAGATCACCGAGCTCGTCGATTAGTTGGGCGTGGATCTTCTCCCACGGCTCCGCAGGGACTTCGCTCTGCAGCTTCTGGAACTCCTCGATCCAGTCGTCGGGAAGAATGTCCGGTCGGGTGCTGAGGATCTGACCGAGCTTGATGAATGTCGGTCCCAGCTCCTCCATGGCCATGCGCATGCGAACTGCGCGGGACATGGTGGAGGTACCGGAATCCGAACCGTCGTGATCGAGCGTCTTCTTGCCGTCGGAATGCAGCAGATGCAGCTTGGTCTCGTAGACGAACTCGCGAAAGCCGTACTTGACGGCGACCTTCATGAGCTCGCTGTAGCGACCTGCGTTCTTGATGGTCGAGATGAAACTCATGCCCGGCTCCCGTTTCCGCCCCGTCCTTCGTCCTCGACCCACGAAGTCGTCCCGGGGTCGGAGCGTGCTGATTCCGCCGGGGGCACCATGATAGCGTGGGTCGAACGTTCATCCCCGAGGGGCTTCGGGACGGGCACAGGGGGCCCGATGCGTACAAACCGTTTCATTTGACCATTTGATGTTGACTCGACATCGATTTGGTGAATGCTTCTCTTGACCATGAACGGACAGCGACCTACACGACGACCAGACCACGCCACCCGGCGTCGCCCCGTCTCCATCGCGGCCACCCGACCGGTACCGGCCTGGCTGCGCCATGTCACGACCGTGATTGACTGGATCTGCTCCCGCTGTTTCACCAATACCGCGACGGAGCGGGACCGGAGACCCTAGGCGAATCCAGAACGCCTCGAAACGATCTCCCAGGCCCCGTTCCGACGAACGGGGCCTTTCTCATTTTCAATGCCGCCAGGAAAGGCCCGCCGCATGAACCGAACCGCACGACAGCACGAACGAACCACCCCGAAGACAGCCTTCGTCGACATCGCAGCGCATCCGATCAAACCCGATGGAGGAGGTGCACCATGAAACCCGTTGAACAGCCCGTCCCGACGACCAGTCTTGCCGGCATGCTCGCGGCCGTCTCGTGCCGACTCGATCGGGATGCAGGTGGATGGAATCTGCGTCTGTCCGGGTTCGATCCCGGAGATGCCGTCGAACTGGCGACGGACGTCCGCCGGACGTACGACATCACACCTTCCGTACGCATGCTGGGGGCCGATGCGACCGGCATCCGGGCACGGTCACGGGATGATCTGCTCCGTGTGGGGGGCAACGTACTTCGAAACCATGTCCGGTCCCGACTCGATGCACGACAGTGCGGGGTGACCGCACCCGAGACGGATTTCATGCATCATCTGCTGGCCCGCAGCGGTGCCTTCGCGATCCGACCCATCGAGACCGAGGTCTATTCGACCTGGGTGGACGTCGGAATCTCGACCAGTCCGGATGCGGCCGAACAGCCGGCCGACCTGTCCCTGATCTACGACCTCGTCTCCAACACCTGGCATGCCGATTTCTGACTCCACGGCGAACCCGGACATCGAAGACGCGTACTGATCGATGGAGCACACCGACGGGTGATTCATCCCCCGTCGCATCGGTACTCAGGTGTGATGTGTGTCGGGAACCGAGGTTCCTTCGACGTGCAGGTCTTCGTTCAACGAGGGGTTGAACGAATGCACCCATGCGGGGCATCTTCCAGAAGGTGCCCCGCATGCACAGGTGCGCAGGAATCCCCCCATGGGATATGCTGCCGGGCATGATCGGACGTCTCGGAATGCTCATCAGCCACCTGTTTCGGTGGCTGATCCCCGACCCCTTCGTCATCGCGATCCTGCTGTCGGTCGTGACGGTCGTCGCCGCGCTCCTGTGGGGATCCTTCGGATCCTCCGAAGAGCCGTTCTACGTTCTGATCGATGCGTGGAGCAGCAACGAAAGCGGCATCTGGAAGCTTCTGGCGTTCAGCATGCAGATGTGCCTGGTGCTGGTCACGGGCCACGCCCTCGCCTCCACCCGGGTGATTCGTTGGGGAATCGACCGCATCGCATCCGTACCGCGTTCGACGATGTCCGCTGCCGCCATGGTCGGCTTCATTGCGATCGTCTTCGGCCTGCTCAACTGGGGCCTCGGGCTGATCGTGGGCGCCCTGCTGGCACGGGACGTGGGTCGAAGTCTGCAGTCCCGCGGGATTCGGGCCCACTATCCGTTGATCGCCGCCGCCGGCTACATGGGACTGCTGGTCTGGCACGGTGGATTCTCCGGCTCGGCCCCGCTCTCGATGACCACGACGACCGGGGCGGCCAAGGTCCTGCCCGCCGATGTGGCGGCGGAG
>CAJWBW010000146.1:0-4961 GCA_913020415.1 uncultured Phycisphaerae bacterium
CCGCGCCGGCCCTGTCGCACTGCGGAGAGCATGGCGTGCACGAGCCGCTCGGCGATGCGCTGCCGCAGCTTCGTCATTCGGGTTCGACGTTCGCCCCGCTGCAGAATGCCGTCGCCTCCGGCGATGATGGGTTCGGCCGGGGCGGGGACGTTGGTGGCCGACAGGACGTCGGACTTGGTGATCTTGCCGTGCAGTCCGGTGCCGGGAACCGATGCGATGTCCACTCCGCGGTCTTCGGCGACCTTGCGGGCCAGCGGGGTGACGCGGACCGGAGAGGCCGCCTCGGTGGCATCCTCGACCCGGGCGGCGGGGGTGGAGATCGGTTCGGCCGCGGGAGTCGAAGACGCGGCGGGGGCGGCGGGGGCGGGTTCCGACTGGGCCGGCCGTTCCGCTTCGGTGTCCACGGTTCCGATGACGGCACCGACCGGAAGGTCCGTGCCTTCCTGCTCGGTGACGTGCAGGACACCGGCGGCCGGGGAGGGGAACTCCTGCGTCACCTTGTCGGACTCGATCTCGACGAGGATTTCATCCTTCTCGACCCAGTCGCCTTCGGCGCGATGCCACTGCCCGAGTCGGACTTCGGTGATCGATTCGCCGAGGCTGGGGATGACGATTTCAACGGCCATGGGACGGGGGGCTCCGGGTCAGGGGCTGGTGTTGATCGCAGGGTCGATGCCGATGGCCTCCACCACGAGCTGGTACTGCTCGGAGGCGTGCATCTTCGTGGAGGCGACGGCCGGTGAATCGTTGTCCGGTCGGCCGACGTACCGCAGGGTGGTGCCGAATCGTTCGGTGAACTGCTCGTTCATGTACGTCCAGGCTCCCATGTTCCGCGGCTCCTCCTGCACCCAGGTGATCTTCTCCACTCCATCGTAGCGTGCAAGGATCTTCTGGATGTCTTCGGTGGGGAAGGGATGCAGTTGTTCGACGCGGACGATGGCGGCGTGGCGGGCCTCGACCTTCTCGCGATGGGCGATGAGGTCGTAGTAGACCTTGCCGGAGCAGAACAGCACCCGGTCGACGGAGCCGGGATCCTTGATCGTGGGATCGTCGATGACGTGCTGGAAGCCGCCCCGCTCGAACTCCGCCACCGGAGAGCGGGCGGCGGGGTGCCGGAGCAGGCTCTTGGGGCTGCAGATGATCAGGGGCACGCGGAACGTGCGTCGCATCTGCCGTCGCAGCAGATGGAAGATCTGGGACGGGGTGGTCGGATTCACGACCTCCATGTTGTCGTTGGCCGAAAGCTGCAGGAAGCGTTCGAGTCGGGCGGAGGAGTGTTCGGGTCCCTGCCCCTCGTAGCCGTGGGGAAGCAGCATGGTCAGGCCGCTGTACCGTGCCCACTTGCGGGCGGCGGAGGCGATGAATTGATCGAAGAAGACCTGTCCCGCATTGGCGAAGTCGCCGAACTGGGCCTCCCACACCACGAGCATGTTGGGATCGCCCAGCGAATAGCCGTACTCGAATCCGATGCAGCCGCCCTCGGTGACGGGGCTGTTGTGGATGCAGATCCTGGCCTGCGATTCGTGGATGTGGTTCAGGGCGACGTACTCCTCGCCGCTTTCGGCGTGGAACAGCCCGGCGTGGCGATGCGAGAAGGTCCCCCGCATGACATCCTCGCCGGTCAGTCGGACGCTGGTGCCTTCGTCCAGCAGGGTGCCGTAGGCCAGCAGTTCACCCATGGCCCAGTCCATCGGTTCGTCCTGTTCGATCGCGTTGCCCCGCTGTTGCAGCAGCCGCTCCAGCTTGCGGTGGGGAACGAATCCCTCCGGAACGGATCCCAGCGTCCGGGCCACCTTGTCGAGCCGCTCGCGGGAGACGGAGGTGTCGACCGGAGTCCAGTCGTAGGAGTCCGAGAACCCGGCCCAGGCGCTCTGGTCGTCGAAGGCGGGGGGGGCGGGTTCGACCGGTCGTTCGCGCACCCGTTCCTGCGACTCGTCCATGAGATTCTGGATGCGGCTGCGGGCCGATTCGTACTCGTCGCCGGAGATGACGCCTTCGGCCAGGAGCGAGTCGGCGTACTGCTTCACCACCGGGACCATCTGCTTGATGGCCTCGTACATGATCGGCTGGGTGAAGGCGGGTTCGTCGGTCTCGTTGTGTCCGTACTTGCGGTAGCCGTAGAGGTCGATGACCACATCGCGCTGGTAGCGTTGGCGGAACTCGAAGGCGAGCAGCATGACGCGGACGCACAGGTCCGGATCGAATCCGTTGACGTGGAAGACCGGAATGTCGTACGCCCGGGCGATGTCCGTGCAGTAGGAACCGGTGAACAGGTCGATCGGTTCCGTGGTGAAGCCGATCTGGTTGTTGATCACGATGTGGATGGTGCCGCCCACCGTGTAGCCCGGCAGTTCGGAGAGGTTGAAGGTCTCCTGGACGATGCCCTGTCCCGGCAGCGATGCGTCGCCGTGCATGAGCACCGGGATGCACCGGTCACGTTCGTCGTCGTTGCGGAGTCGCTGCTTGGCCCGGACGCGACCGAGGCTCGCGGGGTGTCCCCACTCCAGGTGGGAGGGGTTGGAGGCCATCGACAGATGCACGGTGTGGCCGGTGTCGGTCACGATGTCGCTGCTGTATCCACGGTGGTACTTGACGTCGCCGCCGCCCTGGATGAAGTCCTCGGCCCAGCTCTCCTCGAACTCCGTGAAGAGCTGTTCGTAGCTCTTCTGCAGGATGTTGACCAGGACGTTGATGCGTCCGCGGTGGGCCATGCCGAAGGCGACCTCCTCCGCGCCGCCGCTGGAGGCGGCGTTGATGAGTTCGTTGAGCATCGGGATGAGGGATTCGTTGCCTTCGAGGCTGAACCACTTCTTGCCGATGTAGCGCCGCATCAGGAACTGCTCGAGGCCGGTGGCCTGCACCAGTTCACGAAGGATCCGTTTCCGCAGTTCGGTGTCGAGCGGTGAAGACAGCGGAAGCTGTTCGATGCGTTCCGTCAGCCATCGCTGCTGTTCGAGATCGCGGATGTGGGAGAGCTCGACGCCCAGTCGGCCGCACCAGCTCTGCCGGAGGTGATCGAGGACGGTGCGGACGGTGGGTTCGGGCCCCACGGGAAGGGTGCCCGCGTCCACCCGGGTGTCGAGGTCGCCGTCATCGAGTCCGACCGAAGCGAGGGCAAGTTCCGGCGCGAGGGCGGGAGCCGGTCCGAGCGGATTCAGGTGGGAGGACAGGTGTCCGAGATTGCGATGGCGTTCGATCAGCTGGTCGACCTGCGCCTGCAGTCGGTTGACCGATGCATCGCCCAGGGCCGGTCGCACGACCCCGTCGTCGTCGGTCGGGTCCGGCATGCGTTCCGCGCCGAGTTTGAAGCCTTCGAAGAACGGATGCCACTGCGGGTCGACCGAAGTCGGATCCTCGGCCCACTGTTCGTAGAGATGTTCGACGTAGGGCGCATTCCAACCGTTCAGGGACGGGGTGGTGCCGTCTCCCGGCAGCTGGGAACCTGGAGGAGTTGTCGAACCGCTCATGGTTGCTTCAGCCGTGTGGACGCCGGTCGGTGAATCTCGACGCCGCTGTCGAGGATTCTCTGAAGGCCCCGATTCTACCGAGGTTTCGTCGGAGATGAACCCGCCGGGAGTCAGAGAAGTGATTGTGGATCCACATCCACGGCGATTCGTGCCGCCGGCTCCAGGAGCAGTCGATCCTTGGCGTGTCCCAGAATGGTCTGCAAGCGGGACGCGGAGGGAGCGATCACTTCGACCTGGAAGCGGAACGAATCCGCGATTCGGGCGATCGGGCAGGGGGCCGGGCCCCGGACCCGGGTGTCCTGGCCCGCGATTTCAGCTATCTGAGTGGCGATTCGAGTTGCATCTGCTTCCCCCCGGTCGTGCTTGGGATCGCGGACCACGATGCGCGCCAGCCGTCCCGCGGGAGGCAGTCGCAGAGCTTCCCGATCGGCCAGTTCCGACCGGGCAAATCCGGCGTAGTCGTGGCGTGCCGCCTGGGTGATGGGACGTGATGTGGGATCCAGGGTCTGGACGACCACGCGTCCCGCGGCCGATCCACGACCGCAGCGGCCGGTGACCTGACTGATGAGTTGGAAGGTGCGTTCCGAGGCGCGGAAATCCGGCATGCTCGCCGCGGTGTCGGCATTGATCACGCCCACCAGCCGCACGCCGGGGACGTCCAGTCCCTTGGCGATCATCTGCGTGCCCAGCAGCACCCGGGTTCGGCCCGCCGCGAAGTCGCCGAGGGCAGCGTGGAAATCGTGCATGGAGCGCATGCTGTCGGAGTCGACCCGATGCATTGCGGCTGCTTCGGCAAGCACCGGCCAGCGTTCCTGGAGTTCCTCTTCGATGCGTTGGGTTCCCAGTCCCAGGCGGGCCACCCCCTTGCCGCAGTCGGGACATTGGGAGGGAAGGCGGATCGCGGTCTCGCAGTGATGGCACCGGACGAAGCTTCCGCTGCGTACCGCACCGCTGCGGTGCTCCACCATGGAGACGTCGCAGTGATCGCACCGCAGGACCCAGCCGCAGGTTCGACTGCTGCAGGTGATGTAGCTCGAGAATCCCCGCCGATTGAGCAGCAGCAGGATCTGGCCGTCCGCCTGGAGGCACTGCGTGATGCCCGCTGCGAGTGTCGGCCCGATGAGATGGTTTGACCTTCCCTGGTGGCGTCGCTCCTCCGTGATGTCGACGACCCGGACCGCCGGCAACGAAAGTCCGGGGGCCCGTTCCGGAAGCTGGTGCAGGGTTGCGACCCCGCGTCGGGTGGCGTTCCACCAGCTTTCGAGGGCGGGGGTGGCGCTGCCCAGCACCACGGTGCAGCCGGCAAGTTGGCCACGACGGATGGCGACATCCCGGCCGTGGTAGCGGGGGACCGTCTCCTGCTTGTAGGACGAATCGTGCTCCTCGTCGACGACGATCAGCCGCAGTCGTTCCGTGGGAATCGGTGCGAAGACGGCGCTGCGGGCTCCGAGCACGATGTCTGCTTCCCCGGCGGCGGCCATCGCCCACTGCTGG
>CAJWBW010000147.1:0-4882 GCA_913020415.1 uncultured Phycisphaerae bacterium
CAGCCGGGGCGTGGCGGCACAATGCCGCGACCTCCTCACCTACACCTGCCGTGACGACGGTCGCGAGTTCGCCGCCTGGATCAACGAAGCCACTCCGATCAACGAGCTGCTGGGAATCATGCTCGATCCGAACAACGACGAAGTGCTCGTCGAACTCGCGCTGGCCTGGGCCGATCGGCAGATGCCCATCGTGGCCTGGATCGAACAGGCCTACGGTTCCGACATCGTCCTTGCGATCGGCAATCCCTATCCGACACGCCAACTCGCCCAGGTGCTCTGGCGAAACCAGGGATCCGTCGCCATCGGTGCCACGCTCGAGCCGGGAATCGTGACCCGACTGACCCTCCCGAGGCCCCCGGCGGATCTCATCAAGACGTTCTATCCCGAACTGGACGCGGGCGATCTTCTGCACCTGAATCTGGTGGTCAGGGAGCACGTGATGACCCTTGCCTTCGGCCCGCAGACGATCCTGGCCCAACCCCCGGGTCCCCTTCTGGGCCCCCTCCGCCCGCCGATGACCATGTCCGCGGCACGCACCCAGAACGTCCCCGACGAAGAGGCGGAACGAACCACCTGGTGCCAGGTCCGAAAGATGGCCGGCCGGTGGGAATTGTTCATCGAATGCCAGCGCACCGGAACCAGTCGCGGACGGCGAATGTCCTCCTTCCTGCGCTCGCTGGATCAGCTGCGCGGCATCGAGGCCGTCACCGTGCTGGTCGGACCCCCGCGACACGAACGGGCACCGGCACGGTACGGAATCTGCATTCCCGAATTCGGCGATGCGCAGATCGTGGTGGGCCCGGAGGACGATGCCCCGGAGATCCACATCCGATCGTACGAGGACCGGTGGCTGGCGAGGTTCGTGCTCCCCGGCCACTGGATTCCCGCGTCCGGAGAACCGCTGCTGCTTTCACTGATCCGGACGCACGAGGACAACCTCGACTTCGAAACCGCACCGAACGTGAGCGTCCCCTGGTCGATGCGCATCGATCCGGTGCACCTGGACATCTCGGCGTGGAACGACGACGAGTTCCTGCTTCCGGTCCGAAGACGCTGAGGAATCAGAACGAAATGGTCGCCTGCCCACCCAGCAGGAAACCGGTCCCGTAGTCCGAACTGGCCGCGACGTTGCCGTTGCGGTCGACCGCCTCCAGCTCACCGTAGGTGTTGATGCCGACGTAGAGCGAGACGTTGACCGAGGGCATGGGCTTCCAGTTGACGAATCCGTAGAACGGCAGCGCGGTGAACTCGCCGACGCCTTCGGCGACCGGCCCTTCGTCGTTGAGACGGAACCGCTGGTAGTCGTAGGCGGCACCGATGCCGACGTCCCAATGGTCGGTCCACCGATAGACCAGCTGCACGCCGGTCTCGTTGCCCCATCCGGTCGAGATCCGGGTGGTCAGGAGCAGCCGATCGACGATCTCCCAGTCCGCCACGACGATGGGGTAGTACAGGAGATCGTCCTCGAGCCGCGTGACGATGCCGAGTCCGCCGCCGAGGGTGAGTCGTTCGCTGAAGGTGTAGCTGATCGCCGCCGCACCGCCCCCTTCGAAGGAATCGCCCCAGTCGGCACCGGTCTCCCGTGCGAACCGGAAGACGCCGCCGGCGAAGAATTGCCAGTTGCCGTCGAGCTTCCAGAATCCACCGACGTTGAACTCGATGGTGTGGATGTCCGACCATGGGTCACCGAGCCCGAAGAACCCCTGCTCACCGAAGTTGAATCCATCGAACTCGTAGCGGAATCCGTAGCTCAGATCGAACGTATCCGTGATCGCGGTGCGGCCCTTCAGTCGCAACCGAAGCTGGTCCATGTCGAACTCGCCCTGATCGTCATCGATCTCCGAATTGAAGAGATGGGAATAGTGCAGGGTCAGCGACAACCGGGTGCCGGCCGTCCAGTTCAGATCCTGACCGAACTCGGGAACATCCTCTTCCGCGACCGCCCGGACCGAGTCGTCGTCCTGGAAGGCCGTCAGCGCCGGACGCTCCAGACTCGGCAGCAGATGCTCGTCGACGGGCTGGGTCGGCAGGACGAAGGGGTTCGAGGCCAGGGCGACGGTGAGCAGTTGCAGCATGGTGGTCTCTCCGTATCAGGAGTTGAGTACGCCGATGTCGGCGGGCAGGGTGTCGATGAGATTCCGGAGGACATCGTCGGTCGTCAGTCCTTCCGCCTCTCCCTCGAAGTTCAGCAGACAGCGGTGCCGCATGGCGGGGAGCACCGAATCGCGGACATCCTCGGCGACGACCGACTCACGACCCGCCAGCAGAGCCTTGACCTTGGCGGCCAGCACCAGCGTCTGGGCGGCCCGGGGGGACGCCCCGAAACGCAGATAGGTGTTGACCTGAGGCGTCGCCAGTTCGCCGCCGGGGTGCGTCGCCATCACGATGCGGACCGCGTAATCCTGCACGGACGCGGGAATGTCGATTTCGCGGACCAGCGACTGGTGTTCGAGGATCGCGCTCGCGTCCAGCACGGGTTCCAGCTCGACGGATGTTCCGGCGGTGGTGCGATCGAGTATCTCCGCCAGCTCCTCGCGGGTGGAATAGCCCACCTGCAGCTTGAAGAAGAATCGGTCCAGCTGGGCTTCGGGCAGCGGGTAGGTCCCCTCCTGCTCGATGGGGTTCTGCGTGGCCATCACGAAGAAGGGGCGATCCAGGTGGTAGGTCTCTCCGCCCACGGTGACCGAACGCTCCTGCATGGCCTCGAGCAGCGAGGACTGCGTCTTGGGCGTCGCACGGTTGATCTCGTCGGCCAGCACGATCTGGGCGAAGATCGGTCCCTTGCGGAAACTGAATTCACGGCCACCCTCGTTCTCCACCACGATGGTGGTTCCCGTGACGTCCGCAGGCATCAGGTCCGGCGTGAACTGGATGCGGGAGAAGTCCAGTCGGAGCGCTTCCGAGAGGGAACGGATGAGCAGCGTCTTTCCGAGACCGGGCACGCCTTCCAGCAGGGCGTGGCCGCCGGCGAAGAGGCAGGTCAGCACGCCGTCGATGATGGTGTCGTGACCGACGATCGCACGCTGGATCTGTTCCCGCGTACGCCGGTAGTCGTCGTGAAACCGTTGGATTCGGGCCTGGTCGATGGACATGGACCCATGGTAGCGACCCTCGGCAGCGAGGGACTACTCGTCGGCCTTGGCGATCTGCCAGTACTCGAGTTCCACCGGAGCCTGCCGTCCGAAGATGGTGACCAGCACCCGGACCAGCCCCTTCTCGGGCATGACATCGTCGACGGTGCCGTCGTAGTTCTCGAACGGCCCCTCCTTGATGGTGACGTTGTCGCCCTTGGCGAACTCGAGCTTGACCGTGGGGTCCTCCTCGGGCATCCGCGAGTCGAAGAGCATCTTCTCGACCTCGTCCGGGGACAGCGGGGTCGGTCGTCCGGGACTGCCGACGAAATCACCGACTCCGGTGGTCTCCTTGATCAGGAAGAAGACGTCCTGCGGGATGCGGTTGTCCTTCTCGAGGGTCATCTCGACGAAGATGTAGCCCGGGTAGAGCATGACCTCGGTGATCCGGGTCTTGCCCCCCTTGAGAGTCCGGGTCTTCTCGGTCGGCACCATGATCCGGCCGACGGACTGGTCGAGGCCTTCGATCTGGACCTTCTTCTGGAGCGTGTCCTTGACGGACTTCTCCTTGTTGGAGGCGACGCGGAGCACGCACCAGTGCATGCCGGAACGGAACATCGGCATGTCCACGGCGGGATCGAAGGCCTTCTCGTCCTCGTCCGCCGCGGCTTCGGTCGTGGCCTCGGGAGCCTGTGTCGCCGTGGCCTCTGTGGCCTCGGGAGCGGGGCTGGACTCGGCGGCGACCTCGCTGGTCGCTTCGAGTTCAGGCTGGGTCGACTCCATGGGTTGATCGTCGATCATCGTGTCCGGGCTCCGGTTCAGCTGGATGCGTCAAGCACGCCAGCGGAGAAGAAGATGTAGTAGAAGATCTGGTCGAAGACGAAGCAGAAGAAGGCCAGACCGAAGGTCAGGAAGATGACGGCCCAGGTCGAGCGCTGAAGTTCGCGCTTGGAGGACCAATTGACCTTCTTCATCTCGCCTTCGGTCGCAATCATGAACTCGACCGTCCGCTTCTTGGCGCCGATGATCCAGAACCCGATGGCTCCGAAGACGAAGGCGCAGGGAAGCATCACGGCGACCTGGACGTAGGTGGTCTCGACTTCGCCGAACGTCATCGTGTTGAGCCAGTCCCAGAGCCACTTCAGGCCGAGTGCGACCACCACGCCGTAGGCGATGGCGGACATCAGCCTGACCCAGTAGCCCTGGCCGCTCTTGTAGATTCCACTTGCCACGATGCTGCTTCCTTTCCTCACGCTCCCATCCACAGGGGGGCGCCTCGAAACACGCCGGGAGTGACTCGAACACTCAACCTGCGGATTTGGAATCCGCTGCTCTGCCAATTGAGCTACCGGCGTCCTGTGCGGGAAGCCGGACTTCCCGCCCGTGCTGGACTACTTCCGCTTGATCTTGTGCAGGGTGTGCTTCCGAAGGCGGGGGCAGAACTTCTTGAAGCCCTCCTTCACCTTCTCGGCGATGCCACCCTTCACGCGGATGCTCGTCCTGTAGTTCAGGTCGCCGCTCTCCGTGCACTGCAGCCAGACGTATTCGCGGTCTGTCGACTTCTTGGCCATCTCGATGCTCCACGGGTCGTACCCGAAGAAGACTTGGCCCTGGAGTGCCTCACCCGCAACGACGGGCGAGGCACTCCGGACCAGTTGAAGACATGTCAGCAGATCACTCGATGACCTTGGTGACAACTCCGGAACCGACCGTACGTCCGCCTTCGCGGACTGCGAAACGGAGGCCTTCCTCCATTGCGATCGGCTTGTCGCCGAGGTCGATGTTCATCTGGACGTTGTCGCCGGGCATGC
>CAJWBW010000148.1:0-4845 GCA_913020415.1 uncultured Phycisphaerae bacterium
CGCATGCCGATGCACGATCGGTCCGGCGGGCGGCATGCCGGACCGGCCGCAGGGTGGCGTCTGCACGACTGATTCTGGGTGGATGCGACATCCGGATCTCCTGCGGGGGTGCATCATCGTACACCGGCACCCTTCCGGGACTCGTTCGGAAACACCAAATCCGGTCCGGATGTGATACAACCACGGCGTGGAACACGCCCCCCAGCAATCCGATGCCGACCCCGGATCCGAGCCCACCCATGCCGCTCCCGACAAATCGGGTGCGGGATCGATCCCGGCCCTCGTCATCCTGATCGTGGGCGCCGGCGGGATCTCATTTGCGGGCATCTTCGCCAAGTTGGCCACCGAATCCGGCTACCTCGGTCCGTTGACGACGGCCTTCTGGCGATTCGCCCTGGCGACTCCCCTCTTCATGATCGCCCTCTTCATCCTGCCCGCCCGCAAACCCCGGCCACTCGAGCGGGGCATGATCAACCCGCTCTGGCTGCTGCTTCCCGGCTTTCTCTTCGCCGGCGACATGGCATTCTTCCACACCGCATTCGCCCACACGACCGTCTCGAACGGGACGCTGCTCGCCAACCTGCAGGTCTTCATCGTGGGCTTCGTCGCATGGTGGCTGCTCAAGGAACGGTTCAGACCCGTCTTCCTCGCCGGACTCATCGTGGCGTTCATCGGCATCTGGCTTCTGCTCGCCAACGACGAGGCGACGCATTACGCGAAGAATCCGATGCTCGGAAACATGTTCGCAATCGGTACCGCCTTCTGGTACGCCGCGTACTTCCTGGTCGTGAAGTGGCTGCGGAGAAGCTTCCGAGCCATCGAGATCCTGACCATCAGCACCATGATGGCGACCATCATCATGTTCATCGCGGTGGTCATGATCCCGCAGGAAAAGAATCATCTGGTCCCGTATTTCAACGAGAGCATGCCCCAGGAATACTTCAAGGCGTGGACATACCTCCTGCTGCTCGCGCTCGTGCCCCAGTGCATCGGACAGGGGTGCATCGTCTGGGCCCTGTCACGTCTGCCGGCCAGCTTCTCCGCCGTGGTGCTTCTCCTGCAGCCCGTCTTCGCGGCGTTCCTCGGCTGGATCCTGCTTGCGGAGCTTCTCAACAGCTGGCAGATCGCAGGCAGCATCGTGGTGCTCGTGGGCATCCTGTTGGCAAAGCTGGGCACACGATGAACACGAACGAACCACTGCAGTACATCGAATCACCGCCCCGGGATGCCGACGGGTCGTCACCGCCGCTGCTGGTGACCTTCCATGGCTACGGAAGCCACATGGGCGATCTCCACGAACTCCGCCACGTCCTGGATCCCCGGTTCCATGTCGTCAGCGCCCAGGCCCCCATCGATCTCGCGGCGGCAGGCATGCCCGGTGGATGGGCATGGTTCGATCTGCTGTTTCAGCCCGGGGAGGGAATCGGATACGACCCAGAGGGTGCCGCACGGGCCGTTGATGCGGCGGACGCCTTCGTGCGCGACACCGCCGAGCGCCTGGGGACGTCGGCCGACCGCATCTACCTGCTGGGATTCAGCCAGGGCTCCATGATCGCACACGCCCTGCTCCTGCACGGAGCGCAGAGTCCGGCGGGCGTGGCCGCCTGCTCGGGACGCATGGTCGACGAGATCTTCGCCGGGTGCACCGACACCGACCGTCTGTCGGGGCGCCGGCTCTTCGTTTCTCACGGACGATTTGATGACGTGATCCCCGTCGAATGCGGACGAAGCATCAGAGACTGGTACGCCCGGACCGGAATCGATCTCGACTACCACGAATACGACATGGCCCACGGAATCGCTCCGGACTGCCTGGCCGACCTCGGATCGTGGTGCACGCGGTGCCTGGACGACTGAGCAATCAGACGACCATCAGGTAGAGCAGACCGCAGACCAGCAGGACCACCATCACGATCGCGATGATGCCCCAGCACCCCATGCCACCTGTTTTCGCCTGCTGCTGAGATTCCGTCACGGCCGCCTCCTCATCTGCGTGAAATCATGCGCTGATCTGAGACGCCCGTCAACCAACGATCTATACTGTGCACCCTGCGTTTTACCGTACTCCCAGCAAGGAACAGAACACCATGGCCTACACCCTTCCCGATCTTCCCTACGCCGCGGACGCACTCGAGCCGCACATCGATTCGACGACGATGAACATCCACCACGGCAAGCACCACGCCGGGTACGTCGCGAAGCTCAATGCCGCCCTCGAAGGTCACGACGGATTGGCCGACATGCCGATCGATCAGCTCTGCAGCAGCCTCTCCGAGGTTCCCGAGGACATCCGCACCGCCGTACGCAACAACGGCGGCGGACACTACAACCACACCCTCTTCTGGTCGATCCTCGGCCCGGATGGCAATGGGCCGTCGGGCGAGCTGGCCACGGCGATCGATGCCGCCTTCGGCTCCCTCGACGGCTTCAAGCAGCAGTTCGCTGCGGCCGCCGCCACCCGTTTCGGATCCGGCTGGGCATGGCTGTGCGTGACCGACGGGGCACTTCACGTGTGCTCGACGGCGAACCAGGACAACCCCCTGATGGGCGGCGAATGCGGCGGCACGCCGATCCTTGGACTCGATGTCTGGGAACACGCCTACTACCTGCACTACCAGAACCGGCGTCCCGACTACATCGATGCATTCTGGAACGTCGTCGACTGGAACGCAGTGGCGTCACGATTCGAAGCCGCAAAGGGTGCTGCCGTCTGAACGGCATCCCACACGAACCCACGAGAGAGGCCCGGCCCCCCCGGGCCTCTCGTCGTTTTCCACTAGAGCACGATCCCGACCGCTCTGAGCAGCAGGACCAGCAGCCCGTAGAGGACGAGCATGGTGACGATGGACACGACCATGGCGATCCAGAAGCCGGCTCCCGCCCTCACCATGGCGGGAAAGACCAGGAACATCGGAAGGGTCGGCAGGACCAGCCAGAAGGTCGCCGTCGAATATTCGGAGATCTTGTCGAGTTCACGGCCCTCGACGTGCATCCAGACCATGGAAATGATGCTGACGATCGGCAGCGCCCCCAGCAGGGCGGCCGCAACGAGGTTGCGCTTCACCACTTCGGTGATACCGGTGATCAACGCGGCATTGACGACGATCTTGACGAGAGTGAGCATGCACCGTTCTCCATGCCAGTTGGGTACATCGCCAGCGTACACGAAGTAGACTTTCGACCATGTCGACTGCTGACACCATTGCCATCGTACGCCCCGTCCCGGACTCCATCGGATCCTGCGAACTGACCCACGTCGAACGCACCCCCATCGATCTCGAGACGGCCCGCTCCCAGCACCGGATCTACACCGAGACCCTGGAAGGCCTCGGATGCGAGATCGTCGTGCTGCCCCCCCTGCACGATCACCCGGACTCCGTCTTCGTGGAGGATCCCGCCTTCGTCCTCGATGAACTGGCTGTCATCGCCCGGTCCGGTGCAGAATCCAGACGCGGCGAGGCGGACTCGGTCGCCGAAGTCCTCGCGCTGCACCGACCATGCCACGCCATCCGATCCCCCGGATGCATCGACGGCGGGGACGTCATTGTGATCGGACGAACACTCTACGTGGGACACTCCACGCGGACCAACGCCGAAGCCCACCGGCAGCTCCGGGACCTGCTCGATCCGCTTGGATACCGCGTGCGGGTGGTTCCGCTCCGGGACTGCCTCCATCTCAAGACGGGCGCAACCGCCATCTCGGACGATGCCGTGCTGTGCAACCCCGGCTGGGTTCCCCCGTCGACCTTCGAGGGCCTTCGGATCGTCGAATGCCATCCCGACGAACCGTTCTCTGGCAACGTGGTACGGGTCGGCAGGACGCTGGTCGCCGACTCGGCGTGGCGCCGTACCAACGATCGGCTTGCGGAGGCGGGCTTCGAGGTGGCCGAGGTCCACCTCGGAGAACTCACCAAGGCCGAGGGATCGGTCACCTGCTCCTCAATCGTCTTTCCGCGCATCGCCTGACCGGTCTGCCGCCCCCGCCTCGATCAGCGCGATCGCATTGCTCGCCCTTCGCTGGGCGGGAGCAATGACCAGCTGGGCGATCAGGACGGCGACGTACATCACTCCGATCACGGCCTCCACGATCGAGACCGACCTGGCAAAGGGGTTCACCGGGGTGATGTCACCAAGCCCGAGCGTACTGAGACACACGAAGCTGTAGTACAGGAGATCGCCGAACGGAATGTCTTCCGGGTTCGGCACTTCCCCATTCTGAACCCGGAACGCCGCGGGATCGAGTTCGATGATCACCGTATAGACGATCGCAAACGTCACTCCGATGAGCATGTACCCGGTGATGCCGCCGTACACGGGATGATCCTTGAGATCCTCCCGTACGAAGACGGATCGCACGATCAGGAATGCGCAGTAACCGTAGAGCGACACCGCTGCAGAGGCATGGATCCAGAAGAGAACGCTTCCCGCCACGTCGAAGTTGTCGATGAGGTCCAGGACCAGCAGGGATCCCACCAGAATGAAGAGGAAGAACCGGGGCCCGCGACGGCCATCCAGAACCAGCGCTCCGGTGATGGGCACCAGCGCGAACAACCACCTTGCGAACCACGACGGGAGCGTGTTGGCCGGACTCTCGAAGACTGGATAGAGGAGGAGCAGCAGGAAGAGGGAAATCATCAGGGGCATCGAGCGGCCCTGCAGATGACGCCAGAAGCTGCGAACCGGCCTGAGCTGCCCAGCGGAATGACGATTGATGCTCACAGGGCTCCTCATCGGTGCTCGACGACGATTGTCTCCAGAAGGAGATCCCAAGCGTGTGCGGCAGGCAGCCCACGTCGGGCTGCAGGTACACTGAGAACGTCGATTCCGGCATTCATCCAAGGAGGT
>CAJWBW010000149.1:0-4814 GCA_913020415.1 uncultured Phycisphaerae bacterium
GGTCCCCGGGAGACGATCGCGAGCAATTCGATGCCGACTTCCTTCGTCGGAACTTCTCACTCGATCGGGTGCTCAAGAGTCCTGCGAAGTTCGATCGTGCGAAGCTGCTGGCCTTCAATCTCGATGCGATCCAGGCCCTCCAGTCCGACGAGTTCCACCGGATGCTCCGGGACTTCTGCGCCTCGGATCATCCGGAGTTCCTCGAGCGGATGGACGACACGCAGTTCGAACGCTTCGCGGTGGCGAATCACGAGCGATCGAAGACGCTGCTGGACCCCCTGGTCAGTGGACGATTCTTCATCGAACCGTGCTCCTCGCTTCGCTGGTCGCCGACCAAGCCGGTTCGCAAGGCGCTGCTCAACGGTGCCCCGTGCGGCTTCGACCTGCTCGAGGAGATCCTTCCGGCTCTCGAGTCCGCCGACTGGACCGCCGAATCGCTTGAAGATCTCATCGGTTCCTTTGCGGAGCAGAGGGCCGACGGAAAGGTCGGCAAGATCGCCCAGCCGATCCGCATCGCGGTCAGCGGCGGGACGATCTCGCCACCGATCTTCGATACGCTGATGATTCTCGGCCGCGATCGTTCACTGAAACGCATTCGTCATTGTCTGGATGCCCGAGCCGACTTGCAGGCGGAGGTGTCGGCGTGAACGAACTTTCTCGCCCCAAGGCGTCCCTCTCGATCCTCATGGATGGCCTGATCGATTTTGCGGGGCTCTTTCCTCCCGCACGACTCGACATGGATCACATGGTTCGATCCTGGAAGCGTGGCCTCGCCTCCGAGCACGGATGGATGCTCGGTCGCGTGATCGTTCCGGTCGCTCGCCTCGACGAGTTCGCGACGGCGGCCAGGGGAATGCTGCCGTCCGATGTCGACGAGGATCCCTGGGTCATCAGCGCCCTCGTCGCCCCGACGGCCGACAGTCCGTTCCACAAGCAGATCGATGCCATCGATCAATTCAACCGCAGATGGGCCAGCGACGGAAGCGGCGGGGCGGTGGTGGATGTGGTGGAGTTCGGTGCGGCCGGCGCCACGGCGCTGGATCAGATGCTCGACGAACTGCCCGATGATCTCTTTCCGTTCGTCGAACTGCCCCTGGACGAGGATCTGCGTGGGTTGCTGGCGGTACTGGTCGGGTCGGATGCGGGGGCCAAGGTGCGCACGGGCGGCATTCGTCCGGAGCTGTACCCCGAGGTCGATCAGCTTGCCAACTTCATCGTGCAGTGCGCACAGGCCGATGTCCCCTGGAAGGCCACGGCCGGACTGCATCACCCTCTCCGGCATCACAACGAGGCGGTTCCCGCGCACGAGTTCGGATTCCTCAATGTGTTCACCGCCGCACTCCTGGCCAGAAGCCGCGAGGAGATCACGGCCGACGACATCAAGCCGATGCTCACCGCCGAGGATCTTTCCGACTTCATCATGGGCGAGGATGCGATCCAATGGAGGGAGCACCGTTTCCCCATCGAGGAGATCGAAGATGCGAGGATCTCGTTCTCGCTTTCATTCGGCAGTTGCAGTTTCGACGACCCCTGGAACGATCTGGAGGCCCTCGGCCTGTTGACGGCCGGGCAATGACCATGACCATCACCGACCGAACCCACGATCCGGCCCGCAGAAGCTGGGTCGAGTCCGCGAACGATCCCGCCTGCGACTTTCCGATCCAGAATCTCCCCTGGTGCGTCTTCAGGTCCAGCGATGGCTCCTCCCGAATCGGCGTCGGAATCGGGGACCAGATACTGGACATGCAGGCCGTCGTCCTCGGCGAGGACAACCCTGTCGACACCAGCGCATTGGGCGGAGTGATCTCCTGCGCCCTCAGCGCCCCCTCACTCAATCAGTTCATGGGGCTCGGCCGCGAGGCCTGGAGGGCGACCCGCCACTTCGTGGCGGATCTGCTGGATGCGGCAAGTGAGTGCCGTGACGATCTGCTGGTCTCCATGTCCGATGCCGAACTCCTCATGCCCGCCTCGGTGGGTGATTACACGGATTTCTACGCCTCTCGGTACCACGCAACGAACGTAGGCCGCATGTTCCGTCCCGACGGAGAACCGTTGCTGCCCAACTACCTGCACCTACCGGTCGGCTACCACGGTCGTGCGAGCAGCATCGTCGTCTCGGGAACCGGTATCCGTCGGCCGTACGGCCAGCTCAAGCCGGACGACGGCGCCCCGATCTTCGAGCCGATCAGGCTGCTGGACTACGAACTCGAGTTCGGCGCGTTCATCGGTGAAGCGAACGAAATGGGCGATCGCGTCCCGATCGACGATGCGATGAACCGCATCTTCGGCGTGGTGATCCTGAACGACTGGTCGGCCCGGGACGTCCAGAAGTGGGAATACCAGCCGCTGGGTCCGTTCAACGCCAAGAACTTCGCATCCACGATCAGCCCCTGGGTGGTCACCATCGATGCATTGGCGCCGTTCAGGCGACCGGGGCCGGAGCGGCTTCCCGACGACCCGGAGTTGCTGGACTATCTGCAGCCGTCCACGGACGACATGCTCGATGTGACGTGCGAGGTCTCGATCTCCTCCGCATCGATGCGTGAGGCGGGTACGGATCCCGTCACCCTGACGCGTGGTTCGCTGGCGGATCTCTGCTGGTCGTTCGCACAGATGCTTTCGCATCACACCAGTACGGGGTGTCCGATGCGTCCGGGCGATGTGATCGGTTCCGGCACCGTCTCCGGGCCGGAGAAGGACAGCCGAGGGTGCCTCCTCGAACTGACCTGGAGGGGGTCCGAGCCGGTCGATCTGCCTGACGGTACCCAGCGTCGCTTCCTGCTCGATGGAGACGAACTGACGATCACCGCGTGGTGCGAAGGGGACGGCGTCCGGCGCATCGGACTCGGAAGCTGTTCCGGCGTGGTGCTCCCGGCCGAGTAGTCACCAGGTGTCGTGGGACTCGGTGCCGGGGTTCTCGTCGCCGCCCGGCTTCCACTCCGCCCAGGATGCCGGGTAGTGCGGGTCGTCCATTTCGAGTGCGGCCGCGGTCGGGTGCAGCGGTCGGAAGGTGTCGCACATCACCGCGAGTTCGTCCGTCCAGGTGGCGCCGAGACTCTTTTCGACGGTGCCGGGATGCGGTCCGTGCGGGATCCCCTGGGGATGCAGGCTGAACGACCCCGAACCGATCCCTCGACGTGCCTTGTAGTTCCCTTCCACGTAGTAGAGGACCTCGTCCGAGTCGAGGTTGCTGTGGTTGTAGGGAACCGGAATGGCGTCCGGATGGAAGTCGAGGACCCGGGGGCAGAACGAACAGATGACGAAGTTGTGTCCTTCGAAGGTCTGATGCGTCGGGGGAGGCATGTGGTGCTTGCCGACGATGGGCGAGAAGTCGTCGATGTTGAAGCAGTAGGGGTAGTAGCATCCGTCCCAGCCGACCACATCGAGGGGATGGTAGTCGTAGATGTACGAGTGCACGCTGTCGCGGGCCTTGATGCGCACCTCGAAGTCGCCGGATTCGTCCCAGGTCAGCGGCAGAGTCGGCAGGCGCAGGTCGCGTTCGCAGTACGGGGCATGCTCGAGGAACTGGCTGGTCTTCTTCGAGATGTACCGGGGGGGCGGCAGGAAATGCGAGGTGTTCATCGTCTCGAAGCACAGGAACCGTGCGGCCGGTTGATCGTCGGGCTGCGGATCGAACTCCATCCGGTAGATCACCCCCTTGGGAACGACGATGTAGTCCTTGGGCCCGAAGGCAAGGGTTCCCATGCTGGTGTGGAGGGTGCCCGTTCCGTAGTGGACGAACAGCAGTTCGTCGCCGGCTCCGTTCTTGTAGTGGTAGTCCATCGGTTCGGCGGGGATGCAGATGCTCATTTCGACGTCGGCGTTGCCCAGCAGCACGACCCGGCCCGTGACGGGATCGCCCATGGGCGGTCGGTCCATCGACTTGAGATGGCGCATGCGCATGACGTCGGTTTCGACGTATTCGGTCTTGGTCGAGTAGAGCTTCTTCCAGCCCGAGACCTGGGTCGGGGGATGGATGTGATACATCGTCGAGGTCGGTCCGACGAAGCCTTCCGTTCCGAAGACCTCCTCGCTGTAGAGAGCGCCGTCCGGTCGACGGAACTGCACGTGTCGCTTGGCCGGGATCTCTCCGAGATGGGTGTAGTAGGGCATCGGTATCTCCAGTCATCCATTCTAGCGACACGATCCCGGGGGGGATCGCCGGCCGGACCGTTCTGGGTGCCCAGTGGGGTTGATCATCGGACCGGAGACCGGTTGAAAGGATGCCCTGAGCATCCCTCCCGGGACGTATGATGTCCGCATTCAACCCCAGGAGATGGACGTGATGATCGAAATCGGCTCAAAGGCCCCCGAGTTCACCCTTACCGACCAGAGCGGCACCGAGCACTCGCCGCTTTCGACTGGCGGACCGGTCGTGCTGTTCTTCTACCCCAAGGACGACACGTCGGGCTGCACGAAGGAAGCCTGTCAGTTCCGCGACATGAAGAGCGAGTTCGAGAAGGCCGGTGCGTCGGTCTTCGGCATTTCGCCACAGGATGTCAAGAGCAAGTCGAAGTTCGCAGCCAAGCATGATCTGAACTTTCCGATCCTCGCCGACGACGATGCGGTCGTCTGCGAGCAGTACGGCGTGTGGCAGGAGAAGTCCATGTACGGCAAGAAGTACATGGGCGTGGTCCGCACGACCTATCTGATCGGCCCCGACGGCACGGTCCTGCAGCGATGGGACAAGGTCAAGGTCGACGGGCACGGCGATGCCGTGCTGGAAGCGGTTCCATCCGGCTGATCAGAGGTTGCCGCGGCGATCCTGCTCGATCTCGAGGGCTTCGAAGAGAGCCTTGAAGTTGCCCTTGCCG
>CAJWBW010000150.1:0-4777 GCA_913020415.1 uncultured Phycisphaerae bacterium
CCGCGAGGACGGCCAGGTACATCGCGACCACCACCGACAACTGCTTGCGGGGCGTCTTGAGGTCCAGCAGCACGATCAGCGTGGCGACCGCGATGGTGGCCAGGAAGGGGGCCAGGGAGTCCAGCAGGGGCATTTCCATCGACTTGGGGTTGGAAATGCTGGCAAAGGGAAGAATCGACGCCGTGATCATCAGCACCAGGTAGAGCAGGCGGACCGTGAAGATCACCAGCGGCTTGTCCGCGTTGGCGTCGTCCGGCACGGCGACGGGGACATCCGGATCGCTCAGGGAGGATGAATTCGAGGTCTCTTCACGCATTCCCGAAGTGTACCAGAGGGCATCTGGTGGCTACCATGGACGTTCGTGACGGACCGGAAGGGCGGTCGGGTCCCATGGACGCTCGGCTCGTGAACCTGGTCAGGGCTTGACCGCAGCAGCCATAAGCGACGTCGGTCGAGCCGTGGATCGCCTGGCCGCCCTTCCCGTCCCTCACCGATCCAGCCATGGCACCGGGTGGTGCCGCACACCGGAGCAGCAGGCTCCAGCAAGGAAGCAGGCCCGTGGGCTACACCGTACTGGCACGTCGCTACCGATCCCGAGACTTCGATGAGGTCGTCGGCCAGGAGCCCATCGCCAGAACACTGACCAATGCGGTCTCGTCCGGACGAGTCGCCCATGCATACCTCTTCTGCGGAACGCGTGGAGTGGGGAAGACGACCATGGCTCGTCTGCTGGCGAGGGAGCTCAATGTCACCCGGGAGCTCGTGGAGCACGATGCCATCTCCGAGGCCATCATGCGTGGTGAGGATCTGGATGTCATCGAGATCGACGGTGCGTCGAATCGCGGTGTCCAGGAGGCTCGCGACCTGATCGCCTCCGCCGGATTGAAGCCTTCTCGGTGTCCGTACCGGATCTACATCATCGACGAGGTGCACATGCTCACCCGCGACGCCTTCAACGCGCTGTTGAAGACGATGGAGGAGCCGCCGGAGCATGTGAAGTTCATCCTCTGCACGACCGAACCCAACGACGTCCTGCAGACGATCCAGAGTCGATGCCAGCGATTCGATTTCCGGGCCATTCCGGATCATCTCATCACCGAGCATCTGCAGCGGATCCTCGGTCAGGAGGGGATCGACGCCGACGAGGACGCCCTCGCCCGGGTCAGCAGACTCGGGGCCGGCTCCATGCGCGATGCGCTGAGCATCCTCGACCGCCTGCTCGCTGCGGATCCCGATCGGATCACCAAGGAGCTCATCGAGGAGATGCTTGGTCTGCCCGCCCAATCCAGGATCGAATCCATGCTGGACGCGACGCTGGCCGGCGATGCCGGGGCCGCGCTCGCCATCGGTCAGGATCTGCTTCAGGAGGGCATCACCATCGAGCAGGCGCTTGACAGTCTGACCGAGTCCCTTCGTTCGATGCTGATCGGCATCACCTGCGGGGTCGATTCGAACCTGCTTCCCCTCGCCGAGGAGGGGCGTTCGGCCCTTCGGGCCCGATTGGAGGGGGTCGATGCCGCCGGCGTGCTGCACATGATCGCCCGCTGCGAAGCGACCGCCCGGCACGCCCGGTTCACGGCCTCCTCACGTGCATTGTTCGATGCCCTGCTGGTGCGGCTGAGCATGGCGGAGCACCTGGCGAGCATTCCCGCCCTGCTGCAGGGAGGGGCATCGTCGCTTCCAAAAAAAAAAGGTAGCCGGTCCGACGTGACGACCGGCAGACCGCCGAAGCCACCGGCAGCTCGTGCGCCCGCCCCGTCCGTTCCGGTGACTGGGACACCGCCGCCTCCACCGCCGCCGAAGCGAACAGAATCCAAGCCCACGGCTGCATCGATGACTGCAAGCGAGATCTGGCAGCGGGTGCTGCAGGATGCGACGTCATCCAGTGCCCAGGCCACGGTGGATGGATTGCGGGTCGTGGCGTACCGCGACGGGGTGCTCACGCTCGATCAGATCGATCCGCAGCCCGGCGGCGTGTCGTCAACCCGCCGTGAGGCCCTGGCCAGACTGGTCGAACGGGTGATCGGAAGATCGGTCAAGATCGAAGTCGTTCGAAAGTCCGATCGCGTGGTGGACAAGAAGGCCCTCGAGCCGATGGAGAACCAGCCCGAGGTGCGGGCGGTGCTCAGGGAGTTCGATGCCGTGGTAGTGGAGGTCGAGGACTCGAAGTCCGCTCCACGCATGAAGGAGACGGAATGATGTTCGATGGACTCAAGGGAATGGCTTCGCTGGCCGGCATGATGAAGGACCTTCCCAAGATGCAGGCCCGGATGGCCGAGGTGAAGGAGCATCTGGGGGACATGAAGCTGGAATCCGAGGCCGGCGATGGGGTGGTCCGTGTCGTGGTCAACGGCGCGATGCAGGTCGAATCCATCGTCATCGATGACGAGCGGACCTCGTCGCTCGAATCCGGTCAGCTGCAGGAGTTGATCCGGGTGGCGGTCAACGAAGGACTCGATCGTGCCCGTGAGGCGGTGCAGGAGAAGCTTTCGTCGGTCGCCGGCGACATGGGATTGCCGCTGCCGCCCGGCGGCCTTGGACTGTAGGAGTTGAACTGAGCATGGCTTCGGGACGCAGCGGCTATCCAGAACCGGTTGAACGCCTGATCGAATCGTTCGAGCGGCTGCCGGGCATCGGGCGTCGGACCGCGACCCGACTTGCATTCCACGTCCTGAAGGGTTCCCGGGAGGAGGCACGGTCGTTCAGTCGGGCGATCGAAGATACGAAGGAGCGTGTCGCCTGCTGTTCGATCTGCTACCAGTTGACCGAGGCCGATCCCTGCGTGATCTGCGGCGACGTCCGTCGCGATGCCTCCACGGTTCTGGTGGTCGAGCAGCCCCGGGATCTGATGAGCATCGAGGCCACCGGCATCTACACCGGGGTGTACCACGTGCTCACGGGTCGAATCGATCCCCTTGCGGGAGTCGAGCCCACCGATCTCACGGTGGGATCGCTGTTCGACCGCATCGAGGACGCCGCCAGAAACTGCCGCGGGGTGGAGATACGGGAAGTGATTCTCGGCCTCAATCCCACGCTGGAGGGCGACAGCACCTCGCTCTATCTGGCGGAGGAACTTTCGCGTCGCGGGATTCGGACCTCGCGTCTGGCCCGAGGTCTGCCCAGCGGGACGCAGTTGGAGTACGCCAGCGCCGCGGTGCTGGCGGATGCCATCGAAGGGCGTCAATCATTGGATGAATCCGCGTCATGATTGGTCATTTCTCCGAGAGGACTTCGATTCACCACGTAGAATCGGGTCGGTGGACCACTTCCTCCTTCGGACGTCAGCATGATGCAGTTTGAAACCAACCAGCAGATGAAGCTGGGCCAGCAGATGAAGCTGAGCCCGCGGATGATCCAGTCGATGGAGATCCTGCAGATGCCGCTGCTGGCCCTGCAGGAACGTGTCGATCAGGAACTGGAATCGAACATCGCGCTGGACATCGCCGAAGGGGACGGCAGCGGCGAGGTCGTGGAGGACCGGGTCGACGACAACATCGACTCGCAGGAGATGGTGGTCGGTGAGGGGACCGACGGGGCCGATGATTTCCGACGTCTCGAATCCCTCGAACGCGGCTATTCGGAGGCCATGGACAATGAATACTCGTCCTCCAGCTTCTCTCCGTCGCGTCAGGCGGGGGAACGCGATTGGAAGATGGACGCCATGGCGAATCTGGAGGGCCGGGGGAAACCCCTGGCCGATCAGCTGCAGCACCAGTGGACCTTTGCGGAGGTCGATCCCGACACGGAGGCCGCGGGCCTCCTTCTCATCCAGAACATCACCGACGAGGGGCTGCTGGGTTCGGATCTCGAGACCATCCTCGAACAGCATCCCGATGAGCAGTCTCAGGGGATGACTCTGGATCGTCTCGAGGCGACGCTGCCGATCCTCCAGCGGTGGCTCGATCCGCCGGGGCTGGGTGCCCGGAGTACCAAGGAGTGCCTGCTTCTTCAGGTGGAAGCCTGTCAGCAGCTCGGTGACGACACCGAGGACTGGGAGGTCGTCGGCCGACTCATCGAGGAGCACATGGAGGACCTGGTTCAGAACCGGCTTCCCCGCATCGCGACCGAAACGGGCTTGACCATCGATCAGGTTCGCGATGCGATGTCGCTGATGCATCGGTTGAATCTGGCTCCCGGTCGGGAGCTTGTCCAGGTCGAGGTGCCTCCGATCATTCCCGACGTCATCGTCGAATACGACCAGGAGGCCGACGCCTATCTCGCCGCCCTCTGCGACGGGATGCTGCCTCCGTTGCGCGTCTCACCTCGCTATCGGGAGATGGCGAAGGACGACTCGCTCGACAAGGAGACCCGAGGCTTCATCAGTCGCAACGTGAGCAACGCCCAATGGCTGATCGAGTCGATCAATCAGCGTTCGAACTCCCTGCTGCGCGTGGTCAACGTCGTACTCACCAGGCAGCGGGAGTTCTTCGATCTCGGGCCGCAGCACCTCAAGCCCATGCCGATGGTCGATGTGGCCGAGCAGCTGGGAGTCCACGTCGCCACGGTCAGCCGGGCGGTTGCGGACAAGTGGATGCAGACCCCTCGGGGCATGATCCTTCTTCGCAGATTCTTCTCCGGAGGAACCGAGACGGAGTCGGGGCGGAACGTGAGCTGGGAGGCGGTCAAGGAGATCCTTCGCGAGATCGTCGAGGCGGAAGACCGGACGAAGCCCCTCAGCGACGAGATGCTGGCGGTGGCGCTCAAGGAGCGGGGGATCGACATCGCGCGGCGCACGGTGGTGAAATACCGGCAGCAGCTGGGCATACCACCCGCACGG
>CAJWBW010000151.1:0-4767 GCA_913020415.1 uncultured Phycisphaerae bacterium
GGTGTTCAACACGCATCACTCCGAAACGGAGATGCTCCGCTACATCACCTGGCTCCAAGGGCGGGATCTCTCCCTGGCCCAGTCCATGATTCCGCTCGGCTCGTGCACCATGAAGCTCAACGGCACCACCGAGATGCTCGGTGTCACCTGGCCCCAGTTCGGGGGCATGCACCCGTTTGCCCCGTTGGATCAGGCCGAAGGGTACCTCGGTCTCATGGATCAGCTCGAGGAGTGGCTGGCCGATCTCACCGGTTTCGATGCCGTCTCGCTGCAGCCGAATGCCGGCTCCCAGGGCGAGTACGCGGGACTGGTCGTCATCCGTGCCTACCACGAACAGCGGGGTGATTCCCAACGCAACGTGTGCCTGATCCCGAGTTCGGCACACGGCACCAACCCCGCCAGCGCCGTCATGGCCGGATTCGAGGTCGTGCCCGTCGACTGCGACAGCGGCGACATCAATCTCGAGGATCTTCGCGCGAAGGTTGCCGCCTACGCCGATCGCCTCGGTGCGATCATGGTCACGTACCCCTCGACCCACGGGGTCTTCGAGGACAGCATCCACGAGATCTGCTCGCTGGTGCACGAACACGGCGGCATGGTGTACCTCGACGGTGCCAACATGAACGCCATGGTGGGACTCAGTCGTCCCGCGGACCTCGGGGCCGACGTCTGCCATCTCAATCTGCACAAGACCTTCTGCATTCCCCACGGGGGAGGTGGTCCGGGAATGGGCCCCATTGCCGTGCGTTCGTGCCTCGCACCGTTCCTGCCCGGGCATCCCGTGGTGACGCCTCCGGGCACCGGTCCGGATGCGGTGGAGCCGATCTCGGCGGCGCCGTGGGGCAGTCCCAGCATTCTTCCCATCTCCTGGATGTACATCGCACTCATGGGCGATTCGGGGCTCCGGCGTGCGACCCAGGTCGCGATTCTCAATGCAAACTACATGAAGCACCGGTTGCAGGATCACTACGACATCCTGTTCACGAACGAAGCCGGGTTCTGCGCCCACGAGTTCATCATCGACTGCCGATCGTTCGAGAAGAGCGCCGGACTGCGGATCGACGACATCGCCAAGCGGTTGATGGACTACGGGTTCCATGCCCCGACCATGGCCTGGCCCATTCCCGGCACGCTCATGATCGAGCCCACCGAGAGCGAGTCGCGGGACGAACTCGACCGGTTCTGCGACGCGCTGATCGCCATTCGCAACGAGATCCGCGACATCGAGGAGGGCAAGGCCGACAAGGACGACAACGTGCTCCGCAACGCTCCGCACACGATGGACATGATCGGAGCCGACGACTGGACGCATTCCTACACCCGTGAGGATGCGGCCTGGCCGCTTCCGTGGCTGCGCGGCCGCAAGTTCTGGACTTCCGTGGCCCGCGTCGACAACCCGCACGGGGACCGGAATCTGGTCTGCACCTGCCTCCCCATGGATGCCTACGGCAAGGGCTGAGCACGAATCGTCGAGGAGCTTTGCCATGTGGAAACGCATCGCCGCCGCGGCCTGCGCCATGCTGATCGCTCCGTCCCACGTGCTGGCGACGCTGAAACTTCCGTCCGTCTTCTCCGACCACATGGTGCTTCAGCAGGGGCAGGAGGTGCCGGTCTGGGGGTGGGCACTGCCGGGGGAACAGGTCCGGGTCTCCATCGAGGGAGTCGACGGAGCAATGGTCCGGACCCGTACCGATGCCTCCGGACGCTGGATGGTCCGACTGCCGGCGATGCCGGCGTCGCAGATCCCGCGTGATCTCCTGGTGAGGACGATGCCGGTCTCCCGCAATCTCGAGCCCCGGGAGTTGATCGTCTCCGACGTCCTCGTGGGTGAAGTCTGGGTCTGTTCCGGTCAGTCCAACATGCAGTGGACACTCGACTGGTGCGGCCTGTCGGACCTCGATCTGTCGAAGGCCGATCACCAGCAGCTCCGAATGTTCACCGCCACCATGACCAGTGTGCCCGAGCCTCGGGACGACGTCGAGGGAACGTGGGTCGTCTGCAACCAGGCGTCGGCCCCCAATCTCTCCGCCGTGGCATACTTCTTCGGCTGCGCACTGCAGCGGGCACTCGACGTGCCGGTCGGACTGATCCATGCATCCTGGGGGGGATCGACCGCCGAAGCCTGGACGACCCGACCGACCCTCGAGTCGATGCCGGAGACGGTCCCCATCCTGAAGCGATTCGACCGCATGAGCGTGCCGGATCCCGACACCGAGGACTTCACATCCATCCTGCTCGATGATGCCCGATGGGAGACGGTGGCCGTTCCGTCCATGTTCGCGGAACAGGGGCACGACATCGACGGCACCATCTGGTACCGACTGCACCTCGACGTACCCGGGAACTGGGAAGGTCGCGACTTGGAACTGACCCTGGGTCAGATCGACGACGCCGACATCGTGTGGCTGAACGGATTCCGGATCGGTGAAACGGTGCACCCCGGAACCGACCGCCGGTATCGCATTCCCGCGGCGCTGGTCCGTTCCGGTCCCGGTCTGCTGACGGTTCGGGTGTCCGACTTCGGTGGTCCCGGTGGATTCTCCGGACCCCCCGAGAAGCTGCGTGTGGGGCCGCTGGATGAGCCCGGCGATCGACGTTCGTTGTCCGGTCCGTGGTTGATGAAGGTCTCGGAGCGCCCGTTCGTCCGCCCGATGCACATGAACCATCGCCCGGCCCATCTGTACAACGGAATGATCCGTCCGTTGATTCCCTACGGCATCCGGGGAGTGATCTGGTACCAGGGGGAGTCGAACGTCGGACGGGCCGGCCAGTATTCAAAGCTGTTTCCGGCCATGATCGACGACTGGCGCGATGCATGGAATGAAGGAGACTTCCCGTTCTACTTCGTGCAGATCGCTCCGTACGACTACGGACGTCCCCTCGAGTGCGCCGAACTTCGCGAGGCACAGGGGGCCGCCCTCCAGCTCCCGGCGACGGGGATGGTCATCACCATGGACGTGGGCGATCCCAAGGACATCCATCCCGTGGCCAAGGAGCCGGTCGGGGATCGACTGGCCCTGCTGGCCCTCGAGGATGTCTACGGGCACGACGTCGTGGCCCGTGCGCCGGTCGTCCGGGACGCCGTGACCGAGGGGGCCGCCCTGGTCCTGCGGTTCCGCGGAGCGTGCCTGCCGCTGGAGACGTTCGACGGTTCGGATCCGACGCACTTCGAACTCGCCGGGGAGGACCGGATCTACCATCCCGCGACCGCGGTCGTCGATGGGGATTCGATCCGGCTGAGCAGCGAGGCGGTCCCGGTTCCCGTTGCCGCCCGGTACGCGTGGGACGACGACGCGGAACCGAATCTCGCCGGGGCCTGCGGATTGCCCGTCGGTCCCTTCCGGACCGACGGATGGCCGCGGAGCACCGAGGACGGACCACGCTGATCAGTCCGGGCGGAGTACGCGCATCCGGATCGTCTCGTCGAGCGATTCGAGCCGCTGCAGTGCGTCGGTGCCCTTGAGTCGGCCGCAGTCCATGATGACGTAGCTGAGTCCGCCGGTCGTCCGCAGGTATTCCGCCGTGATGTTCACTTCGTGTTCGGCGATGATCGCGTGCATCTTGCTGAGCACACCGGGGACATTGCGGTGGAAGTGCAGGATGCGGACCTGGTCGGGCGGTCGCACCGGAAGCTCGACTTCGGGGATGTTGACCGACGACGTGGTCGTGCCGGTGGCATCGAACCGTGCGATCTTCACGGCGACCTCGGCGGCGATCTGCTCCTGAGCCTCTTCGGTGCTGCCGCCGATGTGCGGGGTGAGGATCACGTTGTCGAGGCCCGCCAGTGGACAGTCGAAGTCGACGGTGTTGGACCTGGGTTCCTCGGGGTAGACGTCGATGGCCGCGCCCGCAATGGTTCCGGCTTCGATGGCCGCGCGGAGGGCATGCAGGTCCACCACGCTGCCGCGGGCATTGTTGATCAGGGCGGCGCTGGGTTTCATGCGATCCAGCTCGGCCACGCCGATCAGGTGTCGGGTGCCTTCCGTCTCGGGAACGTGCAGGGTGACGATGTCGGAGCGTTCGAGGAGTTCACCGAGATCCCTGCAGGCTCTGGCGTTGCCCATCGGCATGACGGGAAGGATGTCGTGGTAGAGCACCCGCATGCCCAGGGATTCCGCGAGCACGGAGATCTGCGATCCGATGTGGCCGTAGCCGACGATGCCGAGGGTTCGTCCCCGCACTTCGTGGGCGGCGGTGGCCGATTTGTCCCAGTGTCCCTGGTGCAGTCGCATGCTGCGATCGAAGAGCCGCCGGTGCAGTGCGATGATCTCCGCGAGCGTCATCTCCGCCACCGATCGGGTGTTCGAGAACGGAGAGTTGAAGACGGTGATCCCGTGCTCCGCCGCCGCCTCCAGATCGACCTGGTTGGTTCCGATGCAGAAGCAGCCGATGCATTGCAGATGCGAGGCCTGCTGGAGGACCTCGCGGGTCAGTCGGGTCTTGGAGCGGATGCCGACCATGCGCGTGGAGGCCAGTCGGGACACCAGTTCCTCGCCTTCGAGCGATCCGTCGGCCCGGGCGATCCGCAGTCCGTCGTCGGCCAGGACACCGTCGGCGCCGGGGTGGATCGATTCCAGAAGCAGGATGTCGCTTTCGTAGTTCGGCATGGAGGCTCGGATCAGGTCGCCATCAGGTCGAGGGCGGCTTCGACGTCCTTGATCATCGGCTCGACGCTGATCGGTGATCCAACCGCAGTTCGAGTCCACAGATCCGGGGTCAGTCGCCCGATGCTGCAGATGCGACGGGTCTCCGCCGCGAGATCCCGAT
>CAJWBW010000152.1:0-4758 GCA_913020415.1 uncultured Phycisphaerae bacterium
GATGGTGTCGTATCCGGCGCCGGCCCGCAGGATCAGCGACAGGGTGTCGCACGCATCGATGCAGGCACGATCCACCTTGGTCGATCGCACAAGGAGGATGTCGGGGCGGCATTCGGCCAGTCGAGCGGGAAGATCCGCGGTTCCGAGTTCCGGCTCGGCGTGCACCGTGCATCCCATCGAGCGGAGGGCTTCGATCCCTTCGGTCTGGAAGGCGTCGGCAATGAGGACCACGGCATGATCCGCCGTATCGTTCGTGGGAGTCGGGGTGTTCATGTCGCCTCCATGGTATCCCGGGCGAAGGGGGTTCTTCAGGTGGTCACGGACGGGGCATCGTTGTATCGGTTCGAGTCCATGGCGTGGACGAACAGTCCGCTCCGCAATTTGGGTTCGAACCAGGTCGATTTCGGCGGCATGCAGAGATCCGCGTCCGACACGTCCATCATGTCGGAGATGCTGGTGGGATGCATCGAGACGCCGAGGGCGGCCTCGCCGGCCCGGACCCGATCCATCAGGACATCCGTCCCTCTGATGCCTCCCACGAACTGGAGTCGATCATCCGTCCTCGGATCCTCGATCCCCAGCAGCGGCGCCAGGACCTGATCCTGCAGCAGGGCCGCATCCAGGCGTGAGACCGGGTCGGCCTCGGGATCCGCGTCCAGTTCCAGGCGGTGCCATCCCGAAGGGAGTGCCAGGCAGAAGACTCCCTTGCGGTCGGGCGTCGCATCCGTGCACGGGCTGATCCGACCGATCGAGGCAAGGTGCTCGAGCAGATCCGACTCGCCGAGCTGGCCGAGATCCAGCACCAGACGGTTGTAGGGCAGGACATTCAACTGGCTGGCGGGGAACAGGACTCCAAGGAACCAGTTGAACTCGGCGTCATGGTCGGCGTGCGGGCACTCCTCACGACGGCGGGCCGCGGCCCGGGCGGCGCTGGCGGCTCGATGATGGCCGTCGGCGATGTACAGTTCGTCGACGTTGCGGAAGGCTTCGACCCAGGGCTCGGTCTCGGTGATGGTCCAGAGGGTGTGGGTGACGCCGTCGGACGACTTGAAGTGCACGCTGGGCCGTCCGGTGGTGTCGAGAGCCAGGCGACGATCGATCTCCTCGTCGTCACGGAAGGTCAGCATCAGTGGTCCGGTGTGGGCGTCCAGGGTCAGGACGTGCCGGGTGCGGTCGTCCTCCTTGTCGGGACGGGTCTTCTCGTGCTTCTTGATCGAACCGTTCTCGTAGTCGTCGACGTGGCAGGTGCAGACGATGCCGTACTGGCTGCGCCCTTCCCAGGCGAGGCGGTAGATCGCGATCGAGGGGGTTTCGTCCCGGGCCAGCGTGCCGTCGGCCAGGAATCGTTCGAGGTTCGATGCGGCCTTCTCGTAGACGGCGTCGTCGTTGAACGCCACACCGTCGGGAAGGTCGATCTCCGGTCGAATCACATGCAGGAAGCTTTCGGGGCGTCCCTCGGCGAGTTCCCTCGCCTCATCCGTGCTCACCACGTCGTAGGGAGGGCTCGACACCGTCGAGGCTCGTGATGGATGCGGCTGAATGCGGTGAAAGGGCTTGATCCGCACGGTCTGGCTCCTTGCCTCGGGGTGCAAAACCCCATTCTAACGCTCTGGTGGGGGGGGATGGTCAATCTGGGAGATCTGTGCGGATTCCTCGGGCGGCCGCACGGACAACTCGTCCGCTCGCAGGGAGGGGACTGGTGTCGCCCCCCGGACCGGTCGAAGAGAGAGGTGGATATCCGGGGTCGTCGAACCTGTCGGCCGGTGGAACGGCATACGACTCCCCCCCTTGTTGGAGCACAACGAAATGAGAAACCGAAGGAACGTACGAAACGCATTCACCCTGATCGAGATTCTGATCGTGGTGGTCATTCTCGGAATTCTGGCGGCCATCGTCGTCCCGCAGTTCACGAATGCCGCCGACGACGCCAACAACGCCTCGGTCCGCAGTCAGCTGCAGACCCTTCGCAGTCAGATCGAACTGTACAAGGCCCAGAATCCCAGTGTCGCGTTGAACTCGAACGGTGCCCTCACCTGGGCGACCCTCATCGACGGTGACTACCTGACCACTGCGCCCGTGAATCCGTTGACGGGAACCTCCGTCATCGGAACGGCACCGGGTGGTACCGGAGCGTCGACGGTCGGGTGGATCTGGCGCGTGAAGGACGGTGCAAGCACCAGCTTCACGCTCTATGCCGCGGCAAACGCCACCACGGAGTTCAGTGAATGACGAACACAACGCGTAGGTGATGCCCGGAGCTCCCACGGTGCGGAGCGGGCCGGGTTCATCGGGACGTATCCAGGGGGCGGCAGCCGGTCGGTTGCCGCCCTCTGTTCGTTTTTCGTTTCATCAGGTGCGATGTTCTCGGACGTAGCGGTTGCGGTACCCGCTTTGTCCGGATGTTCAATGTTGATCGCGATCGCGCTTGAGGTGGCCCCCGATCGGGCCGATGCAGCCCTGTGGACCAGCACAGGAGAACACCCGTGTCCAAGGACACCTATCTCAGGACGATTCTGACCGTGATCGCACTGCTTCTGGCGGGGCTGCTCTGGACCCAGGTGGCCGAGCGGTCGTTCGTCGATCCGGTGCATGCGCAGATTCGAAGCGGTACGGCCCGGACCGGCGTCGTGACCGCCGACGAACCGCAGGAGGGGATTTCGGGCCTCGGCCGTCGGGCCATCTCCCAGCGTCAGGCCATCGTCGATGAACTGGCCGACCTGCGTCGCGCGTTGGAGCACTTCGACGCCTACGTACGGAGCGGCAAGCTGGTCGTGCAGGTCGATGGTCCGTCGGACCACGACGGACGGGAGGGCCGCTGACGTCATGCGGAGCCGGAACGGATACACCCTCCTGGAGATGATCGTCGTCGTCGCCCTGCTCGGTCTCGCTGCGGCCCTGCTGGTGCCGAACATCGCGGGACTGTCGCGCATGGAGACCCAGGCCGCCGTGCGTCGGCTGGTGTCCGACATCGGATTTGCGCAGGCCGATGCGATGGCGAACCAGTCCTACCGGCGGATCCAGTTCCTGGAGAACGGCAGCGGCTACGCCCTGCTTCGCGTCGACGAGTCCAGCTTCGCAGAACCGTTCGATGCGGGGAGTGCCGACTACGTGGACGATCCCTCCGGAACCTATTCGGACCAGGGCCGCTACGTCGTCGACTTCGTCGTGGATGAACGCTACGACGGCGTGACGCTGGACGGCATCGAAACCGACGGGGGTGCGGATCGCATCACGTTCGGCCCGCTGGGCGGCACGGTCTCGGCGATCGGAATGCCCGCCGGTGCGGGACGGATCGTCGTACGCGGCGCCGACGAATCGTTTGAAGTGCTCGTGACACCGATGACCGGCAAGTTGACGGTCCGGAAGATCGAAGGCTGAAGCAGCAGGAGTACGCAGATGAGTGCGACAGTTCCATGGTTTCGTTCGCGGGTCGGTGACGTCGGTGTCGCATTCCTGCCCGGCGAGGCCCGTCTTCTGCAGGTTCGTGAAAGCAAGGGGACGCTCCGCGTCACCGGCGCGGCCTGGTGCCCTCTGGCTCCCGTCGAGGACGGAGCGCGGCCGGAGGTGGAGTGGGGGCGTTCGCTGCGTACGGCCGTTGCATCGGGCGGGTTCGCGGGTCGTCGCTGCACGATCTGCCTGCCACGCGAAGAACTGTTCATGCAATCCATGAAACTGCCGTCCATGCCGACGGAGGAGCTTGCCGAAGCGGTGGCCTGGGAGGCCGCGACGCAGATGAATGCGCCGCGTGATTCGATTCGCGCCGACTGGATCCAGACCGGCGGCATCGCCGCGGACGAGGGGTCCAATGCGGATCGCCGCGATCTGGTGGTCGTGGCGGCGCATCGCGACGCGATCGACGCCAGATTGGAGGCCGCATGGTCGGCCGGGCTGCGACCCGAGTCGGTCGAGACCCCCTGCTGGGCGGCCGCGAGGCTGTTCAGTCGTCATCATCGTCGGGCCGCGGATGCCGGCAGTTGCCGTGCGGTGCTCGAAATGGGAATTCATGGAGGTTCCGTCCTGATCCTGCGGGGCGATCAGATCGCCTTCTGCAAGACGCTCGACATCGGCGGTCGTCATCTGGATGAACAGGTGGCCGATCGGCTGGGACTCGAGGTCGAAGCGGCGCGGGAACTGCGCATGGCGCGACTGCGGGGTGACGCGGGCTCGACCTTCATCGATCCATCGACCGACCGTGCCGTGTACGAAGCGGTTCGACCGCTGCTGGCGGAATGTGCCCACAACATGCTGATGTGCCTGCGGTACGCAGCGGTCACCTTCCGCGGACTGACCCCGAGCAAGATCATCCTCACCGGCGCCGACGGGTGCGAGCCCGGTCTGGCCGAGCAGGTGGTCTCCACGTGTCAGGTGCCCGTGCAGCGGGACTGCGACGAACCGGGATTCGAACGGCTCGAACACGATCTCGGTTCGATTCTGCCTCACGACGCGGGATCGATCGGCGCGTGGATTGCCCCGGCGGGCATGAGCCTTCGTGGCCTGGAGGCCCGAGCGGCGGGTTCGCGTCGCAGGGCGGGGGAACGGAGTCACGCGGCATGAAGCAGCATCAGATCAATCTCATCACCCCGGCCATGATCGGGCGGCTGAAGGCGGGGCGGAGAACGCGTCGCATCATCGGAGCCTCCCTCGCGATGATCGCATGCATGCTGGTCACGGCGACGCACGCGCGGATGCGCGTGGAGCGTGCCGCCGCGATCAACGAGGCGACCACCATCCGCGCGGATCGGGCTCTGGAGCTCGAGC
>CAJWBW010000153.1:0-4755 GCA_913020415.1 uncultured Phycisphaerae bacterium
GGAACCCATGGGCTGGATCGGCGAAGATGCCCGGGACGGCTTCTTCCCGCCCCCTTTCGAGGACTTCTCGTACGAACTCGACCTCGAAGCCGTCGGCGACTACCAGCCATATCTGGTCACGGCGACCGTAAAATGGATGGATGGCGTTCGCCAGAAGTCACTGGCGGTCAACACCCGTATTGCTCCACGGCACGGCGAGGAGGAGGAGGAACTCCCCCGGGAGCCCATTGAGCCGCTGGACCGTGAAAGCAGGTACTACGACGAGGACAGCGAACCATGATGCGTCCGACCCGGCATCGATCGGGCTTCACGATCATCGAACTGCTCATCGCAGGGGTGATCGCCGCGATGGTCTTCAGTGTCCTGGCGGTCTCGATGACCCAGGTCGTGCAGGCGAAGAACATCTCGAAGGAACGACTCGACGCGTTCATGCGGGCCGACATCGCCCTGAAGAATCTACGACGGGATCTGATCTCCACGCTGCGACGCGACGATCTCTTCTTCACACGACTGGTCCTTGAGGACAGCGAGTTCGACACGCCCTACGGCGACATGGATCGCGACGGCATCCTGATCTTCAATCATCGACTACGAGCATCCCGACAGATCGACTACAACGGCGAAGGCGTCGAATACGAGACCGCCTACCGGATCGACCAGGACGAATGGGGCCCGGTCCTCTGGCAGCGCCGAGATGCCATGCCCGATCCCTACCCCACGGCCGGCGGAGTTGCGACCCCCATTGCCGAAGGCGTGGTTGCCATGAGCATCGAAGCCTGGGACGGGGATCAGTGGGAGGAGAACTGGGACTCCGACTACGACGGTCTCCCCCACGCACTTCGCATCTCTCTGACCGCCAGTGGACACCTCCCCGGCGAACCGGTGTGGGATGCACCACTGGCCCACCTGCGGACCATCGTGCCCCTGGAGCGAGTCCCTCCTCCCGATGATGTGATGGAATTCCGTCTTCAGGAGGAGTTGGCGATTCTCAACGGCGAAGACCCGACCGCCGCCGGAGGCCCCGTAGGCACCGGCAACATCGCCCAACCGGGAGCACAGGGCGGCGGCGGCGGCGGTAGTGGTGGCGGCGGCGGCGGTGGTGGCACCGCTGCAGAGGCCCTGCGAGACCTTGGCATTCCAAATCCGGAGCAGCAGTGAGCGTGAACCGAACCATCTCCGGATCTCGAAGCGGATCGGCCATCGTGGTCGTGGTCTGGGCCATCAGCATCTCCGCGCTGATCGTCGGTTCACTGCTGGTGTTCTCGGGAAGACAGAGCATGCTGGGCGTCGAAACCCTCGACGACATCCGGGCGAGATGGACCGCCCGAGCCGGGATGGAATCGACCATGGCAGTGATGGCCTATCACACCGTGGAACCGGAACCCCAGAATGCATTGGCGATGATCCTCGAGATGGAGGGGGTCGCCTCCGGACAGACGAAGCACGGATCCTGGTCCATCAGTCACAACGACCTTGACGGACAGTCCTGGGGCGGCCCGATGGACGAGCACTCCAAGCTGAACGTCAACGGCGACGGGCGAGGCTACCTTGCGGTCATCTTCTCCCCCTTGTCGTGGGGTGTCTCACCGGCCATCGAAGACTGGTTGGACGATGACGATGACCCACGCGACCTCGGAGTTGAAAAGGACTACTACCTCTCGCTGGATGCCCGTTACGAGCCGCGGAACGATGCGATCTGGCACGTCGCGGAGATGGAGCTCATCGCCGGGCTCGACCCCAGCGACATCCGTGGCGAGGACTGGAACCTCAACAACCGGCTCGATCCCAATGAGGACGACGGCGAAGGATCCATGCCGAACGACGAACCCGACGGCGTGCTCGACGCCGGCTGGTCGGGCTACCTCACCGCCTCGTCCGTCGACGGTGGCGCCACCGCCAGCGGTCTCCCCCGCATCTACTTTCCGCTGACTTCGATTGCAGAGCTGGTCGAACGCCTTCAGATCAACGAGACCCAGGCCGATTCTCTGCTTTCCATGGCGCAAGCGGACGGATTCATGCTCGAATCGCTGATCAGTACGCCCCTCGAGGGCAGCGAGAACGACGAGGGCGAAACAACCATCGAGCCGCTGCAGGATTGGCAGATCCAGGCCATCTTCGACGAGACCGCCACCTCTCCGGCCCACCAGCCGAACGTGGGCAAACTCAATATCAACACGGTCAGTCGGCGGCTGCTGATGGACATGTACGAGGGCCGGGAAGACATGGTCGAAGGCATCCTGAGCATGCGATTCAATCGCGCCGAAGGAATCACGGGCATCATGGACCTCAGAGAAATGCCTGAAATGACCGATGACCTGCTGGAGGAACTGGCGATGACCTTCACCACCCGCAGCAACATCTTCACGATCAGCTCTCGAGGCCAATCTGGCTCATCGGGCGCGGAATGTGAAATCATCACCACAGTCGATCGTTCCACCGTACCGGTCCGCATCCTGGAGTATCGGGAGGAATAGCCCCTCTCCGACCCTTCAGGGGGGCTCCCCCCCCCTGCAAGGCCCTTCAGGACGGATCAGCACCCCTGAGAACCCCAAAAACGGGGATCTCGCTATTCTGACTGACTCCGAAGGGCATTGCAGGTACGAACTTGACCCAGATTGACACACACAATCAGACCGGCACCAACGTCGCCATCGTGAGTCAACGCGGCGACGGTTGGGGGTGTCTGCTGGCCAGGATCAATCCGATGAGCGGGGTGACCGTCGACCAGACGGCAACGTTTTCGGTCGATGAAGAATCCTCCATGGCGGATTGGATCGCCGAGGCGGGCGCCCAACTCGTGCGGGTACTCATTCCGGGCTCGTCCATCGTCTGTCGAACCTGCAGCCTGCCCGAGGCGGAGCCGGAGCAGCTTGAGGAAGCCCTCCAACTGCAGACCGAAACCAAGCTGCTCGGAACAGCGCCCATGCACCGTACGGCAGCCGCCATGCTGCCCGCACCGGCCCATGCCACGACCCGCACCGGGCTGATCCTCGCCTGGCCGGATGCATCCACCTTCACCGGACCCGACCTGGAACCGGCGCCGCTGTTCATTCCGGACATTGCAGCTCTTGCGTCGCTGGTCGGCGGCCTGCATCCGAAGGAGCCTGCGGTCTGGATCGACCGCGAGGACGGAACCGTCTCTCTGGTGATGGCCCAGCAAGAGCGGGTGCACGTTCGCACCACCAAGGAACATCTCCCCGACGTCGCCACCACCCGCGCCAAACTCCAGCATCTTCTCCTCGAGACCGCCATCAACTCCGGCAGTACGGTCGAATCGTCCCGCCGACTGGCGGAAGATACGATTTCGTCCATCACCGTCGAAACCCCCCCGCGGATGCTGCACCTTCCGGAAAGCGTCGTTGCCTCCATGGCGGAGCGTGTCCAGGGGTGCAGTCTCGATCCGGAATGGATCAACGAGTGGGGATTGTCGGTCGGTGCCGCCCTCGCGATGTCCGACGAACTGGTCCCGCTGACCATGTTCCAGGACCGGCTGCCCGAAGAGACGCCGACCATCGGTGAGTTCACAAGCCAGCGACTTTCCTCGCTGGATGTCGCCGCCAGCCTGGTCCTGCTGGCCGTCGTCGTGCTCGCGATCGGGCCGCTCGTATTCCACGGAAGCCGCGTCGCCCTGCTTTCGGTGATGCACCCCGGGCTGGATGAACAAGTACGCCTGTTCGAGGAGAATCGTGACCAGCAGGTCATGTACGGGGCGTTGATGAGTGAATCATGGCCGATGTCCAAACTTCTGGCGGACATCGCCTCCAACACTCCGGAGGGGATCGAGATCGATTCCATCCGACTCGGTCACGGCGAGCCCATACGAATCCAGGGAATGGCGATGCCCAGCAGCGGCGAAGCATCCGCCGCCCTTGCCACGCGCATGAAGGCCATGCTCGAGGACTCGGGGGTATTCACGGATGTCACCCTTCGCTGGGAGGACTCGGAAACCTTCGGCAATCGATCGTTCGACATCAGTGCCAGCGTGAAACGTCCGCAGTATCGCCCCGCCTACGACCTCGAGCAGGACTTCGGCACGTGGACGCTTTCCGAACGCAAGAGTGGTCAGGACGCGGACGGCAACTGGGCAGACGGCACCGAGGCCGTCGCCTCCACCTCGAGTCCCTCCTCACCTCCCCCCGCCACCGTACCGGCGCCGCGGCCCGTTGAAACGACCGACGCGGGAACACCCCGTCCGTCCGGCGGCAGTTCGGCCACCGCCTCCCGGCCCGGCAGTTCGGGTAGCGGCCGTACTCCCCGCCCCACCTCGTCGGGCAGCGGACTTGCATCACGGGGTGACGCGGACGACCGCGCCGGCGACCTTTCCTCGGTCCCCACGGGCACCGTGCCGGAACCGCTGACCACCGAGCAGATTCAGGCCATGAGCCTCGAAGAGGCCAGGATCAAACTCCAGGAAATTGCTGAAGCTCGCAAGCGAACCCGGGATCCCGAAGCGAAGACCCGCATGAAGGACGAGTTCCAGGCCCTCCTCAAGCACATGCGGGAACTGCAGAAGGATGGCGGCTCGTGAAGATCAGCACCACCGAACAGATCGATCGCTTTCGCGCAATGGAACCATTCTGGCAGTGGATCGTGGGCGCCACGATCTTCATGGTGGCATTCCTCGTCTGGGCCCAGTTCCTGGAACCCACCGGCACCGCCTGGGCGGAAACCGCCGACCGGATGGAGAGCGACCTCACCCGGACCAGCCAGTCGATTTCGCTGGACCCGAAGTCACGCAACGCTGCCATGACCTAC
>CAJWBW010000154.1:0-4739 GCA_913020415.1 uncultured Phycisphaerae bacterium
CGACTGCTCGCCGTCGGCCGCCGCCTGCAGCAGGTCGGCGCCGCCGCTGGCCTCGACCGGTGCGAGCCGGCTGACTTCGAAGCGGCCGGTGGTCAGCGTGCCCGTCTTGTCCATGATCACGGTATCGACGTCCGCTGCGGCCTCGAGGGTCCGGGTCTGCTTGATCATGATGCCCAGGCGGGCGGAGGCCGCGAACGCCGCCACCATCGCAGTGGGATGCGAGATCAGGAGTCCGCCGGGGCAGGTGACGACCAGGACGGTGATCGCGCGGATCGCCGCCTGATCCTGGATCGCCTCGTCGGTGCTGCGGGTCGTGAAGAACCAGACCAGTGCGGCGACCATGAGGACGACCCAGAAGTAGTACGACGCGAGTTGTTCGATGAACTCCTGCCGCTGGGTCTTGGATGACTCCGCTTCGCGAATCAGGGATTCGACCTTGCCGATGGTGGTCTCGCCGGCTACGGCGGTGACTTCGATGTCGATCTGACCGGTCAGGTTGGCGGTACCGGCGTAGACCTCGCTGCCGGGTGATACCTCGATGGGAACCGCTTCGCCCGTCAGGGACGCCTGGTTGATGTCACTCTGACCGGCGATGATGCGACCATCGACGGGCAGATTCTCGCCCGGGCGAACCCGCACGGTGCATCCGGGCGTCAGCTCAGACAGATGCACTTCGCGTTCCGACCCGTCGGCGTCGAGCAGGCGTGCGATGTCGGGCGTCAGATCGATCAGCTCACGGATGGCCCGCTGAGCACCCCAGGCGGTTCGACTGAGAATCAGGTTCGCCATCCAGAGGAAAAGGGCCAGGAATCCGGCCGCGAGGTACATTTCCGACGACATGGCGGCCAGCACGGCCAGAGAGGCCAGCGAATCGCTGGAGGGCCGGCCGCGGCTGATCTCGCCCCAGGCGCCGATCAGCAGCGGAATCACCAGGATGATCGAGCCGATGGCGGCGGGGAATTGGGAGACCAGTGCATTCGACCCCAGGATGCTGCCTATCCACGATGCGGCGAGGAAGACACCGCCGCTCATTGCGATCAGGAGTCGACGTTCGAGCCCGACGGCGTTGGTGCCGAGGTCGTCGGTCTGGATCGAGGGGGCTTCGAGGCTGGATGTCTCGGACATGGGGGACTCCAAGTGACCAGGAACTGCATGCCGGCAAAGTGTCCCAGTATAGCCCCGCACGGGGGATGCATGGTCGGATACGACCTGTAGGGCTTCAGGGTTCGTTTCGTGGCATTGCAGACTGCGAATGGATCGGCTTCAATGCGTTCTCAGGAGTTCCATGACGCAGTCAACCGAGCATCACGTCGCAATCATCGGAACCGGCCAAATGGGGCTGGTGATGGCCGATGCCATCGCCGCCAGAGGCATTTCGGTGTGCATGTGGGGCCCCCGGGTGGAGATTGTCCAGCGGTTGGAGCTTCAGCGGTCCCTGCCGGAGCGACTGCCGGACTTCCGGTTGCCGGATTCGGTACGGACGACGGCCGACCCCGCGCAGGCATTGCGTGATGCCACCGTCGCGATCAACGCCATCCCGACGCAGTTCATCCGCCCCGTCTGGACGGAGCTCCTGCCGCATGGTCGCTCCGGACTTCCGCTGGTCAGCACCGCCAAGGGGATCGAGCAGGGGACGCTGCTCCGGCCGACCGAGGTACTGGCCGAGCTGGCGCGTTCCGTCACCGGGGTCGATCCCGAGTCGGCGGTGTTGTCCGGGCCGACCATCGCCACCGAACTCGCGGCGCGGCTTCCCGCGGCCTTGATCGCCGCGTCGAACGCATCCGGGCTTGCGAACACCGTGCAGGATCTGCTCAACGTCCCATGGATACGAACCTACACCCTCGACGATCCGGTCGGCGTGGAGATCGCGGGTGCCACCAAGAACGTCATTGCCCTCGCGGCGGGAATGATCGATGGGCTCGCCGTCGGTGACAACGCGAAGTCGATGCTGCTCTCGAGAGGTCTGGCGGAGATCGCCCGACTGGGCGAGTCGCTGGGTGCCCGGCTGGAGACGTTCTTCGGGATCGCCGGCGTCGGTGATCTGGCTACCACCTGTTTCAGCCCCCACGGTCGGAATCGGACGTGCGGCGAGGCCATCGGCTGCGGCGAGTCGGTCGAGGACTACGTGCGACGCACCGATTCCGTGGTCGAGGGGGTGGCGAGCACCCGAGCGGTCTTGGCGCTGGCCGAACGCGAAGGGGTCGACATGCCCATCACCAGAGCGGTGGGAGCGATCCTCTTCGGAGGCCTGTCCCCCCGGGAGGCGATCGATCGTCTGATGGATCGGCAGTTGAGGTCCGAGGAACTCGGGGACCATGCATCGGGCGATGCTACTCCTCGTTGAATCCGTTCCGAATGAGGTCGACCAGCCGCTGGACGGATGATTCGGCATCGGATCCGGCGGCCTTGATCTCCAGTTCTGTCCCTTCCGTCGCCGCCAGCATCATCAGCTGCATGATCGACTTGGCATCGACCGAATTGGGCTGGTCGGTGCGACGGATAGTGATGTCCGCGTCGAACTCCTGAGCCGTCTCGGCCAGGATCATCGCCGGGCGCGCGTGCATCCCGAGGCGATTGACGATCTTGACGGTGGCGGTGGAGGGCATGGTGGAGATCCTGGCCCCGGCGAATCGAATGCCGTTGGGGTCGCAACGAAGATCTGGTCGATTCAGGCGTCGAGCTGGCTGGAATCGGCTTCGCCCAGCAGGACGAGCACATCCTTGGGGGCGTCGGCCTGGAGCATGAAGCGTCGGAACGTCTCCTGGCTCAGGTTTCCGAAGATGGATTCCATCGCCTCGAGGTGTTGGGTCGGACTGTCCTCCGGGCTCAGCAGGAGGAAGATGGTGTGGACGGGATGCCCGTCGAGGGCGTTGAACTCGAGGCCCTCCTTGGAGACCCCGATGGCCACCGCCATCTTCTGGATCGCTTCGTGCTTGATGTGAGGAACGGCGACCCCGTGCCCGAAACCGGTCGATCCCCGCTTTTCCCTCTTGATGATCGCCTTGTAGAACTCGTCCTGGTGTTCACTGGCGACGGTCTTGGCCTCGACCAGCATGTCGAGCAGTTCCTGCAGGGCACCCTCGCGGGTTGAAGCCGAGAGGTCCGTGTTGATGGCTTTCTTAACGACGATGTCGAGCAGATTCATGGTGTCTTCTTTCAACTGCCTGTGTTGTGTTTTCTGTCTTGGAGCCTGCTCTTGTGGTCCGACAATTGTCGGACCGCGCGATCCATGCACTGGTCGATGCAGGCATACATGTCCTGGGATTCCGAGCGGGCGACGATCGGGTCGCCGTGCTCGATGTACGAAATGACTTCGATCTCGAAGTCGTGGTGTGACTTGTCGATGATGATCTCGATCGACTCGATCCGGTCGAAGTAGCGAGGCAGCCGCTCCGCCTTCTTCATCACGTATTCCTCGATCGTCTGAGTCAGTTCCACGTGTCGGGCGATGGTGTTGATCTTCATCGGACTGTTCACTCCTCGTCCTCGGCCGGTCGCGCACCACCCTGATCGGGGATGGGCAGCGTCTCGCCCGGTCTGGAAGTGAGCTGCCCGGGAGGTTGGAGCACGCCTCCGCTGACCGCGAACCCAATCGCCTCCTCGACGCTGAGCGGCAGTTCGATGATGTCTTCCCTGGGAATCGTCACGGTGTAGCCGGTGAAAGGAGTTGGTGAGCTGGGAATGAAGACCGTGACGGAGTTGGCCGAACGGGTCGAGATCGACTTCATCGAGCTCCCCGTCTGGAATCCCACCGACCAGATCCCGCGCCGCGGGTACTCCGCGGCAACCACGCGGTTGAACTTGATGGGCTGGTTCTGGCTGAAGAGAAAGTCGACGATCTGCTTCACGTATCCGTAGATCTTCTCGACCACCGGGATCGAACTGATGAGCCGCTCGAGGTACCGATACAGCAGTCGGCCGACGAATCCGCCGACGAGCCGGCCCGCGATGTACACCGCGATGATCGCCACGATCAGGCCGATGATCTGGATGTACCAGTGATCACTCCACCACGAGGCGATCACGTCGGTGCGGTATTCGGCCAGCAGGGTCGCATCGAGGTTCGCGTCATCCCGGGCGATGCCGGCACCGGCACGGAGATCCCCGAGCTTGTCAGGATTCGGGATCGCGCCGGAGAACTCCGCCAGGCCGGGCCACACCACCATCAGCTGGCCGATGCAGTACTGGATCCCCTGGTTGATCGGTTGGGCCACCGCCTGACTGATCCACTGGTAGGCCTTGACGAGGATCCAGAGTGTCAGTGCGGAGGGAAGGACCACGGCGAGTCCACGCAGGAAGAACCGCTTGAAGTGGCCTTTGATGGTCTTTTTACGATCCGTAGCCATGTGGTATCCGGGGACGGGAGTTTGATTCCGCTGCCATGATAGCCGTCAGATCAGCGGTTCGTTTTCGGGAGGCGCGACATGGACCCGATCCCCGTCCAGTCGCAGGCGTCCTTCGGCGAAGAGGGTGATGGCCTCGGGGTACACGTCGCATTCGATGGTGAATACACGTGCCGCGAGCGATTCGACCGTGTCGCCGGGTTCCACCATGCAGGCCCGCTGGATGACCACCGGACCATGGTCGTACTCCTCGTCGACAAAGTGGACCGTACAGCCGGTGTTGGGAATTCCCGACTCCAGAACGGCAGCGTGCACGCGATCTCCGTACATTCCGCGTCCACCGAAGGCGGGCAGCAGCGATGGGTGGATGTTCATGACCCGGCCGTGCATCCACGG
>CAJWBW010000155.1:0-4737 GCA_913020415.1 uncultured Phycisphaerae bacterium
ACCCGGCGGCCACCACGAGCTTTCCGATGAAGAACTCAGTGCCGCTGCGGGGGGTGTTTCTGACAACACCGCCTGTTTCTTCCCTTCCCAGACTCAGTGCCGCTGCGCTACTTAAATCAACTAACTCTGACAACATCTGGATGAATGATCCCTGTCAACGTATTGAACTGAAATGGTCCTTTGAAAGGCACATGTGAACTGATGCCTCCGAGCCCGCTTGAGGACTATCTGCGCAACGACTTTCTCGAAGAAGCCGCCACGCCGCTGCCGAGGCTTCCGCTGGCCGACGAATCACACATCCCCTGGTGGCGGTCGTGGCGTGAAGACGGCGAGCTCGACTGCGCCCGACTGGCGGAACAACTCCCGCAACTGCTGTTCGGGGTGGAATCCGGAATCGCCAAGTCGGATGCGTATCACCGCGCCATTCTCGGCGGTGACATGCAGGCTCGTCCATCGGGTGCGCATCTGCCCGATGGATCCATCGCATTTACGGTGACCCCGCACTGGGCCGGCAGGCTGCCGGTGCTGACGATGCACGATCGCGGGCTCTTTGAACTGCTCTTTCGCGTGCTCGGCTTCAAGGGGGAACCGATCGACATCGCCCCGAGCGTGCACGCGTTGCTCGTGGCCGGGCTGCCCAACCCCGGCCGGCTCGTGGCCACTCGCCAGGCGTGGGAGCAGGGGGCACTGGCCGACGATCCACTGGTCGCCGGATGCAGCACCTGGAGCGAGGCGATCGGCGCTCTGGATCGGGGTGACCGGACGAGATTCCGCGATCGCATTCTGCTCGTGCACGAGGGCCCGTACGCCAGTCTGGCCGCCGAGGATGTCGCAGTCGACCTGACCGAAGCGGAGTGGGCTCGGCAGTCGGAGGTCATTCGGCTGGAGCACGAGTTCTCACACTACGCCACTCGACGCCTGTTCAACGGAATGCGGCTGAATCTGCACGATGAACTCATCGCCGATTGCATGGGCTTCACCAAGGCCTTGGGTGCATTCGATGCCGGGCTCTTCCTGCGGGGCCTCGGTGTCGTGCCGGGGGCGTTGCCGGATGCCACGGCCCGGGCCTGGACCTACGTGCGGGAACTGCCGGAGCGCGATGTCGTCGCCGTCTGCGACCTGGCCGCCGCCGCCGCCCGCACCGTCCAACGCTGGCTGGAACAGAACGGATTGCCCGACCGATCCGTGCTGCTGCATACGTTGGCCCGGCTTGATCTGTCGACCCTCGCCGGGCCTGCCGGGCTGGACCGCCTGCACGAGGTCGCTGCGTCCTGACCAGTGTCACACGGGGCGTCGAGTCCGGCTCAGCGCGATGGAGCCCTTGATCTCGATGGAACCATCTTCGTGCACCTGCACCTGCTCAAGCAGTGAACGGATCCCCGGGCAGTTGCGGCAACGCGTCGTCGACCAGACGGTCGAATCGAACCCGATACGGGGCGTTCACGAGGCGTCCGGTTCCAGGTGCACATAGCACCTTCGCCACGGCTGGTCGTCCACCAGTCGCCACTTGTGACCGCCGCCGGTGGTGTCCTCGGCGAGCAGGATGTCGCCGGGCTTGATCAGCTGCGTGTCACCGGCTCGGTTCTCGAACTCGAGCGTGCCGCTGAGCGTGATCACGAACTGTCGACGCGGTGCGGTGTGCCAGTCGTAGCCGCCCCCGGACGACGTTTCGGCGAACTGGACCTCGTGGCAGTCCATGAGATCCGACATGGTGACGACATCGCCGTGGGCGTGCATGTCCATGGTGGTGGTTTCGAAGTGGGATTCGCCGTCCTCACCGGTGTACAGCCTGATGATCGGAATGGGCATGGGTGCTCTCCTGGGTTCTCCGGAAGTGTACCGGGATCGTTGGCGGGGATGCCGGTGCTATGATGGGCCCATCGTCCAGTCACAGGAGCATTCGGGCCATGGAACGATCCAACTGCGAAGTCTTGATCATCGGGGGAGGTATCAGCGGCACCTCGCTCCTCTACCTCCTGTCGCGTTTCACCGACCTCCGGTCGCTCTGCCTGATCGAGAAGTACGACCACCTCGATCCGCTGAACTCGAACGCCCACAACAACAGCCAGACACTGCACGAAGGCGACATCGAGACCAACTACTCGCTGGAGAAGGCGACGCACGTCAAGGCGGCGTCCGGTCTGACCAAGACCTTCGCCCAGCGGGTGCTGCAGGACGATTCCGTCATCCGCTGCTACGGCAAGATGCTGCTCGGAGTGGGGGACGAGGAGGTCGAGAAGGTCACGCGACGTCACGCCGAGTTCAAGGACCTGTTTCCCACGATCGAACTGCTGGATGCCTCGGGCATTGCGGACCTCGAGCCGAAGGTCGCTCTGGTCGACGGCTCCCTCCGTGAGGACCCCATCGCCGCGATCCACAACCCGGAGGGATACGCGGTCGACTACGGAAAGGTGACCGAGGGCTACGTCGCCGAGGCCAAGAAGGCCGAGGGCACCGAAGTGGCCATCCATCTGTCGACGGAGGCCAAGAAGATCACCCGGGTCGACGGCGGCTACGAGGTCGAGTGCGCCGATCGAACCATCCACGCGAAGTTGGTGGTGGTCTCCGCGGGGGCCCACTCGCTGCTGATGGCCCAGAAGATGGGCTACGGGCACAACCTCTCCGTCATGCCGGTCACGGGCAGCTTCTACTTCGCCCCCAAGGTCCTCGACCGCAAGGTCTACACGGTCCAGAACGACAAGCTCCCCTTCGCCGCGATCCACGGTGATCCGGATCTGACGGCTCCCGACAAGACCCGGTTCGGCCCCACGGCCCTCGTGCTGCCGGTGCTCGAACGCCACAACGCCAAGACCGCCTGGGGATTCCTGGAGTCCTTCAACTTCGACGACGACGTGGCCGCGGTGCTGTGGGAACTGATGAAGGACAAGGACATCCACAACTTCGTCTATCAAAACCTGGGCTACGAACTGCCGTACTTCGGCAAGCGGAGCTTCCTGAAGGCCGCCCGGAAGATCATTCCGTCGATGGAGGCCCACGATCTCGAGTTCGCCGAGGGCTACACCGGCATCCGGCCTCAGCTGATCGAGAAGAAGGAGCGTCGTCTCATGATGGGGGCGGCGAAGATCGACGAGGGGGACGGCATCATCTTCAACATGACTCCGTCGCCCGGTGCGACCAGCGCCCTCGACAACGCCCGGGTCGACATGAACTCGATCGCCCGCCAGTTGGGAAGCACGATCGACGAGACGGGATTCCAGTCCCTCTTCGGCGAACCGGCTTCCGGTCCGGAGGTCACGACCACGTCCGTCGGTCATATGTGAAAAGACAGGAAAGGGGACGGTGCGGAACACCGTCCCCGTGACTGGGCGATTCGCTTCCCCAGATTGATTCAGCGGAGGCCTGCGTTCTCGACGATGCAGGCGGTGGCCTCGGCTTCGGTCCAGCCGTAGCCGTGGAGCTCGATCAGGTCGTGCCGGGAGGTGTTGCTGACCTTCAGCATCTCACCCAGACCCAGGTCGTACACCCGCTCGACTTCGGCCAGTCGGGCCAGGACGCGGTCGTACCAGATTGGGAACTCGATCGAAGGCATGTACAGTTCTATTCGTGCCGGTAGGCCCCGGGGTTCAGAAAGATGTGCTTCTCCATGAAAGATTGCGTCGGCAACCGTGAATCTCGCACTGGAAAATCAAAAACCAGCGAAGACAGTGGCCAGAACGGCGGATCCGAGCGTGCAATCGTGAAATTGATCCGGAAACGACGTTCTATTCGGACCTAAGCCCATTTCCTGCAGGTGCTTGCATCGTATCCCCAGCGATGGTCGGCGACTCGTACATCGTCTTGGAGACCCACCAATCGCCGGTCTCCGCCCGGTGTTCTGAGTTGCTGAAGCGATACCGGTCCAGCCGCCAGCGGACCAGTCGGGGCGTGAAGTCCGGGGTGGATTCCATCAGCTCCAGCACCGGCTTGCGTCCCTCGAGGATCGCTTGCAGCAGGTCCGTCAGGATGATGTTGCCGGCCCGGGTGCCGTACCGGATCTCGTTCCGGATGGAGAGCCCGTCGAACCACATCTGCCAGTCCAGGCGGGGCATGTCCGGCAGGCAGAACGCGGGAGGGCGGTCGAGGGGGCCAGGCTTGTGGTGGAACACGATGGTCTCCCAGTTCGTTCCGTCTTCACTGACCTCGATCCGCAGTTCCGGGCGGGTCGTGGTCATGGACCGGAAGAGGCCGTACTGGTTCACCAGTCGCCAGGATGAGAACGGCTCACGCCATGAACGTCCGACGGATTCTCCGGTCCACTGGGACCACGCGGTGGGAACACTGAGGCTGAGCAGGAGGACGGCCACCATCGTGTTGAGTACGCGGCGTGTCGGAGTCTCGACCCGGGCCAGTCCGGTCCGAAGTTTCCATCTGGATTCCTTCGGCCACAGCACTTGCCACTGGGAGTCGTCCAGCAGCAGGATGCACAGGACGATCGACAGGAGATTGAAGAATCCGTAGTTGCCCGTGGCCAGAATGGCGACCTGCAGGCCCACCAGCAGGGCAAAGGCGATGCTTCGGAACACTCTGGGGCCGAACACCAGCAGGGGGGCCCCCAGTTCGATGGCCAGCATCGCCAGGCAGCACAGCTTCTGGAACCACGCGGCGGCCTGGTGCAGGTACCAGGCGGTCCACGTCGGAAGCGGCTGGGTCCAGTAGTGGTACTCCAGTGCCGTCAGGTTCAACCAGGTCGGATCGCCGCTCTGCAGTTTCACGAATCCGGAGAAGAACATGAACCGA
>CAJWBW010000156.1:0-4729 GCA_913020415.1 uncultured Phycisphaerae bacterium
TGGGGTGGGAAGGCGTGGCGGGAGGAATGCCCGGAGCCGGAAGACCTGCCCCCGAAGCCTGCAACCCGCGCGAATCGGGTTCGCCGGTCGGCGCCGCCCCGCGCGTTCCCCTGGGGATCGGCGACTACCCGCGAACCAGACCCGATCCGCGTATCTCCCACCTGCTGGGGAACGTGACGCGGAATCCTGCCCATGGCCATCCTGCCGTGCCTCCTGCTCGTCATGACCACAACGGCGGATCCGTTTGCCGATGAGGTCATCGACTTTCAGCCCGGATCCGGTGGCGCTGCCGGCTACGACGATCCGTCCGCGGCGATCGGATCCCCCACGCGGCTGACGGTGGACGAGGAGGTGGTCTCCCCCTTCGTCCCGGCCTGGGGCACCGATGACATCGTCTCCATCGGTGCGGGAGGTTCGCTCACCGTCTCCTTCGACGAACCGGTCACCGATCATCCCGACAATCCGTACGGCATCGACCTGCTGGTGTTCGGCAATGCCGGATGCATCGACACCGCCTATCCCGCCGGTGCGGTGGGCGGCTTCTTCGGTGTCGACGGAGGCCTCATCGAGGTCAGCGAAGACGGCGCAATCTGGCATCTGGTGGAAGGTCTGAACGCCGACGCGCCATGGCCGACCATGGGCTACGTCGACACCCCGGCCTACGCCGTCGAGCCCGGACAGGATCCGACCTCATTCGTGCGACCGGTGAATCCCGCCCTCGACACCGCCGACACCATCGGGCTGGACTACCCTGCGCTGGTCGACCTGTACGACCGATCGGGCGGCGGTGTCGGCATCGACCTGGCTCCACTGGGACTGAGCACGGTTCGTTTCGTGCGCATCAGTGTGCCCACGGACGCCTTCTTCGCCCCTGAAGTCGACGCCATCGCCGATGTCGCCCCCCAGTACGCGGGCGACGTTTCTCTGGATGGACTCGTGGACATCGAGGATCTTCTCCGGGTCCTGGGTGCATGGGGGCAGACCGGACCATCCCCCGCGGACATCGACGGCAGCGGACAGGTGGACATCGGCGACCTGCTGCTGGTCCTGACCGACTGGGGATCCCAACCATGGTGAACCGCGCCTTCACGCTGGTCGAACTGCTGGTGGTGATCTCCGTCATCGGACTGCTGCTGGGCGTCCTGGTTCCGGTCGTCGGCGGGGTGGGGACCGCATCGAAGCGGATGCATGGCCAGACGAATCTCCGAACGATGCACGCTGCCGCCACCACCTGGGCCACGGAGCACGACGGACGATTTCCGCCCGGGCTGCTCACGGGAAGCGATGCCGATTCGACCACCGGCGACGTGCGGGCGTGGGACTGGTGGACGCGGAACGGCAGCGACTCGTTTGTACGACCGGGGCTCCTCTGGGAGTACACCCCGAACCCCGACACGGTCCTGCAATGCCCCGCCTACGTGGGCACCGACAACTGGAGCGATGGTCCCCTGCCCACCGGCTACAACTACAACGTGGCCTTCATCGCGGCCATGTCGTCCCCGTTCGGGGTCGACGGCGTCGGCGCGTGGGATCTCCTGACGCCCAAGACGTCGTTGCGGGATGCCGGCGGCGAGGACTCTCCGACCCAACTGACTCGCGCGCAGTGCCGGCGAGCCGGCACGACGGCCCTCTTCGGCGAGGGTGGCTACCTTCACGGCGCGAACAAGTACATGCGCTCACCGGTTCAGGACATGGAGCTCTGCTACGGGGGGGCCCAGGCCTATCGCCATGGCGGCATCACCAACGTGGCCTACGTCGACGGACACGTCGGCACCGATCGGGATCCGCGTCGCGGGCGGCATTTCGACGCCCTTCCCGCGTATCTGACCGCACTCCTCGATCACCCCTCGAACGGATTCCTTTCCGACGGGGATGAAGCGTACGACCCGCGCTGAACGATCCTGGCCTCTACACTGCCCCGATGCCCGAGCTGCCCACCTACGAGGACGCGCTGCGACGAAGCCTGGACGGCGTCGACTGCCTTGCCGCCCATGAAATGGTTTCCCTTGGTGCGGCGGACCAACGGGTGCTTGCGGAACCGATCATTGCCGACCGGGACCAGCCGCCCTTCAACCGGTCCGCGATGGACGGATACGCGGTCCGGCACTCCGACCTTGCATCGATCACGTCGTATCCGGTCGTGGGAACCGTGGCGGCGGGCCAATCTGCACACGTCGAAGTTCCTCCGGGCAGCTGCGTGGCCATCGCCACCGGCGCCGCGGTTCCCGCTCCCCTTGATCTGGTCGTGCCCCACGAGCGAAGCGATCACGGCGATCCGGTCCGGCTGGATGCGGACGGACTCGCGGCGGGCTACGCCGTCCATGCCCGCGGGGCCGACGCGGTCGCGGGAGACGAACTCGTCGGTGCGGGTACCCGACTTTCCCCGGTCCACCTCGGGTTGGCCGCAACCGTGGGGCTGGAACACGTCCCGGTGCAAAGGCGACCACGGGTCCGGGTCCTGACCAGTGGAGACGAGATCGTCGATGCGACCGCCATGCCTCTGCCCCATCAGGTGCGCAACGGCAACGCACCAATGCTGGAAGGCCTCATCCACCGCATGGGGGGCAACTGGCTCGGGCACGAACATGCGCTCGACGATCCGGACGCGGTCCGCTCGGCCGTGGAACGCGCCGCCGACGACGTGGACATCGTGGTCACCGTGGGCGGCATCAGCGCCGGGGACCGTGACTTCTTCCCCGGAATTCTCGACGCGATGGATGCGAAGACCAGAATCGCCGGCGCCGCCATCCAGCCCGGCAAACCCGTCCGCATCCAGCGGCTCCCGTCGGGCGTCATGATCGTCTCCCTGCCCGGCAACCCGGTGTCCGTGCTGGCCACCGCCTGCCTGTTCCTCTGGCCGCTGATCAGGACGATGCTGGGATGCACGTCACCGATGCCCTGGCGGCCGGTCGAACTCGCCTCGGACGTTCACGCGAACGCGGGCCGGGAACTCTTTCGTCCCGCATCGGTCCAACCCACCGGTTCGGTCGTCGTTCCCGTGTGGCAGGGGTCGGGCGATCTCTCGCACGCCGCCAGCACCGACGGGCTCGTGGCCATACCACGCCGGACCGGCCCCGTCTCCACCGGCACCACGGTCCGCTTCCTTCCCTGGCCATGAGCAGGTGCATGCACATCACGGTTCTCTGCTTCGCGGAACTTGCCGAAGCCATCCAGACGTCCCGGTTCGAACTGGAACTGCCGGACGACGCGGACGTCGAGGCCGCGATGAACATCCTCTGCACCCGGTACTCCCCCATTCGCAGTCGAAGGGACGCGTTGGCGATTGCCGTCAACGAATGCTTTGCCGATTCGAGTCATCCGCTGCACCACGGCGACACGATGGCCCTGGTCGGACCGGTCAGCGGCGGCTAGCGCCGTCCGAACTGCTTCTCGAGATCCTCGAGGCTCAGACGCAGCGTGGTCGGCCGACCGTGCGGGCACCGACTGGACCGCTCCACCTCGTCACGCTGACGAAGAAGTTCCGCCAGTTCCATCGCATTGAGCGATTCTCCCGCCTTGACCGCGGCGCGGCAGGACATCATGTCCAGCACCTCCTGCAGCGCCGCCTCCTCGTCCGGCGGCAGCGAGCCGCCGCCGGCGCGGGCCAGCAGTTCGGCCGTGAACTCGACGATGTCCACCCTGCGTTCGAGCAGCAGCACGGGGACCGCGTGCACGCCGACGGTCCCGGGCCCCATTGCTTCGGCTTCGATGCCCAATCGCTGCAGCAGCGGACCGATCCGGTCCAGGCCGTCCATCTGCTCCGCGTCGGCGTCCACCACCGCGGGAGCCAGCAGGCGCTGGGAATCGAGATCACCGTCGAGCACGCGGTTGAGCAGTGTGCTGAACATGATGCGCTCGTGCAGGGCGTGCTGATCGATGATCACCAGTCCGTTCTCGTCTTCGGCCACGATGTAGCTGCCGTGCACCTGCATGACCGGAGTCGCCGGCGTGGCTGCGAGCAACGAAGGAGCCGGTGCGACCGGCTGGTCCATCGCCGCTCTCGCTTCCGTGACATCGAAGCCGCTCGAGCCGTCCGTTGCGGATGTGAATCCGGTCTGCACGGCACGTCCGCTCCCGAACTCCGCATGATGGCGGGAGGACGGTGCCGACGACGGTGCGGTCACGGTGGCGGAGGCCGTCAGATCCTGGGCGGACAGTGCGTCGAGCACCGCACGGTGCAGACGCGAATAGACCAGGCGATCGTCCCGAAGGCGGACTTCGGTCTTCGTCGGATGCACGTTGACATCCACACGGGCGGGATCGAGTTCCAGAAACAGCACCGCCGTGGGAGTACGACCGGGGTCGATCAGACCGCGATAGGCCTCCCGGACGGCGTGGGCCAGGGAGCGATCGACGATGGGTCGCCCGTTCAGGAACAGATGCAGATGCCGGGTGGTCGGGCGTGCGACCGAAGGTCGCCCGACCAGCCCCCAGATGCCGATGCGGGCGTCGGCATCCTCGGATTCCACTTCGATGAGTTCCCCTTCGAGCTCCGGACCCAGTACGTCCAACACCCGCTGCCGAGGTTCGCCGGTGGCCGTGAGATCCAGCAACGTCCGATCGCCCGACACCAGCGCAACGGAGATACCCGGATGCGACAACGCCAGACGAAGCAGGAGTTCACGGATGCGACGGGTTTCGGCGCCATCCGCCTTGAGAAACTTCCGACGGGCCGGGGTACGGGCGAAGAGTTGATGGACATCAACGGTGGTGCCCGGAGGATAGCCGG
>CAJWBW010000157.1:0-4716 GCA_913020415.1 uncultured Phycisphaerae bacterium
GCGGCCTCTGCCAGGGTGATCGCAGCCACATCTCGTGGACGCAGGTCGAGACCGGATCGGCCATGACCTGGAAGTATCCGTCCTGCATCCTCAAGGGAGACGATTCCATCGGGGAGTTCTACTCCGTCGCCCTGACCAACATGAAGCAGCAGGCGGACACCGGCACGAAGATGGTGCACATCGGGCGCAACACCCGCAGCAACATCGTCTCCAAGGGCATCTCCGCCGGCAACGGCCACAACACCTACCGGGGCCTGGTCAAGGTCCGACCGCAGGCCACCAACGCCCGCAACTACACGCAGTGCGACTCCATGCTGATGGGCGATCGCTGCGGAGCCCACACCTTTCCCTACATCGAGACCGACAACGACACCGCCATGGTGGAGCACGAGGCCTCGACTTCGAAGATCGGCGAGGACCAGATCTTCTACTGCAACCAGCGGGGCATCTCCGCCGAGGACGCCGTCTCGATGATCGTCAACGGCTTCTGCCGCGAGGTGCTCGCGGAACTTCCCATGGAATTCGCCGTCGAGGCGAAGAAGCTCCTCGAGGTCAGCCTCGAAGGCAGCGTCGGCTGATTCCGACAGGAACGAACCATGCTTGAAATCACCAATCTCCACGCCTCCGTCGAAGACACCCCGATCCTGCGCGGGATCAACCTGACGATCCCCTCGGGTGAGGTGCACTCCATCATGGGCCCCAACGGATCCGGCAAATCCACGCTCGCGCGGGTGCTGGCCGGGGAGGAGTCCTACGAGGTCACCGAGGGGTCGATCGTCCTCGACGGCAAGGATCTGCTGGACATGGATGCCGACGAACGGGCCTGCGAAGGCCTCTTCATGGCCTTCCAGTATCCGGTCGAGATCCCCGGCGTCAGCACCAAGTACTTTCTCCGGGCCGCGGTGAACGCGGTCCGTGAGCACCGTGAACTGTCCGAGCTCGACGCGTACGAGTTCCTGCAGCTGGTCAAGGAGAAGGCCGCAGCCCTGGAACTCGACACCTCCCTGCTCGACCGCTCCGTGAACGAAGGCTTCTCGGGCGGAGAGAAGAAGCGGGCCGAGATCTTCCAGATGGCCATGCTCGATCCCAAGATGTGCGTCCTCGACGAGACCGACTCCGGACTCGACATCGACGCTCTCAAGATCGTTTCCGAGGGCGTCAACGCCTTGCGAGACGGCAACCGGAGCTTCCTGGTGATCACCCACTACCAGCGGCTGCTGGACTACATCGTGCCCGACGTGGTGCACGTCCTCGTCGACGGCCGCATCGCCAAGACCGGTGACAAGGAACTGGCGAAGCAGCTGGAGAACGAAGGCTACGCCTGCATCGAACACGAAGTCGCCAGCGACGCCTGATGGGAACCCCGATGACCACCGAGACCACGAACGATCAGCGTCAATTCGAAGCCGAGTTCGCACGCATCGCCGGACACAACGATGCGATCAGCGATCTGCGCCGCGACGCCTACGAGCGGTTCCTCGAACTCGGCTGGCCCACCATGCGGGGCGAAGCCTATCGCTACACGGACTGCCGCCCCATCGCCAAGGCCGATCTGAAGCTGGCGACGGAGGGCAGGGAACTCCCGATGGATGTCCTGCGGCCGCATCTCCTCGAGGGCGTGCCCACGCACCGACTGGTCTTCGTCAACGGAATCTTCAACGAGTCCCTGTCCGACATCGGCTCGGCGCCCGATGGCGTCACCGTCTGCCGGCTGGCCGATGCCATCTCCGAACAGCCGGAACTGGTGGCACGCCATCTGGGCACGACCATCGACTGGAAGCAGGACGCCTTCGACGCCCTCAACACGGCGTTCGTCGAGGACGGCCTGCTCCTGCACGTCCCCAAGGGCGTGCATCTGGAACAGCCCGTGCACGTGGTGCACGTGACCGTCCCCGAGGAGCAGCCGATCGTGTCGCACCCGCGCACCCTGATCATCGCCGAGGACGGCAGTCGCGCCACGTGCGTCGAGACCTGCTGTGGACACGGCGACCAGGCCTGTCTCGTCAACCCCGTGACCGAGATCGTCGCCGGCGACGACGTGCACGTCGACCACTACCGGATCGTGCGTGAAGGCAAGGGCACCTGGCACATCGGCGGCTTCGGCCTCACCCAGGGCAACGACAGCAACGTGAACTCCTGCTGCATGGCGATGGAGGGAGCCCTGATCCGCAACGGCATGACCGGCACCCTCGACGGCACCGACGGCATGGCGAACCTCCGCGGCCTCGCCATCGTCGAAGGGGAACGGCACGTCGACAACTTCCTCCGCGTGAACCACATGAAGCCCGACTGCAACAGCCGGGAGTACTTCAAGCACATCCTGACGGACCACGGCACCACCGCCTTCACCGGTCGGATCTACGTCGAACTGGACGCCCAGAAGACCGACGCCGTCCAGACGAACATGAACCTCGTGCTCTCCGAGACCGCCAAGGTGCGGACGCGGCCCCAGTTGGAGATCTTCGCCGACGACGTCAAGTGCACGCACGGCGCGACGATCGGACGGTTGGACGAACAGGCGGCCTTCTACCTGCACGCCCGCGGCATCGGAAAGGAGGCCGCCCGCAGTCTGCTGACCTTCGCCTTCGCCAACGAGGTGATCGAGGACATCGAGTTCATCCCCCTGCGCAAGAAGATGGAGGCCCTGATCCTGGAACGCCTGCCGCACGGCGAGCTCCTCCGATCCATGGGCGATCTCGACTGATTCCCCATGGCCGCCGCTTCCTCCACTCTCGACGTCGACGCCGTTCGCAGCCAGTTCCCGCTCCTGGCCCGACGGGTGCACGATCAGCCGCTGATCTACCTCGACAACGCCGCGACCACGCCCCGACCTCAACCGGTTTTGGACGCTGTCGCCGGCTTCGAGACCAATTTCACCGCCAACGTGCACCGTGCGGTGCACGAACTGAGCGCCGAGGCGACCGATGCCTACGAAGGGGCGAGAAAGGCCGTGGCCACGTTCATCAACGCCTCCCGGCACGAGGAGATCGTGTGGACCCGCGGCACCACGGAGGCGATCAACCTCTTCGCCAACTCCTGGGGAGGATCGAATCTGTCCGAAGGCGACGAGATCCTGCTGACGGTCATGGAGCACCACGCGAACATCGTGCCCTGGCAGCTGCTGCAGGAGCGGCTCGGTCTGGTCCTCAACGTGGTGCCCGTCGCCGACGACGGCACCATCGGGCTAGATGCCTTTCTCGAGCACATGACCGATCGCACGAAGCTGGCGGCCGTGACCTGGACCAGCAACGTACTGGGCACGATCAACGACGTCGCCGCGATCTGCAGCGCAGCCCGCGAGCGCGGCATCACCACGCTGCTCGACGCCGCCCAGGCGGTGCCCCACGGCCCCGTCGATGTGCAGGCCATCGGCTGCGATGCCGTCGCCTTCTCCGGCCACAAGATGTACGGCCCGACGGGCATCGGCTGCCTGTGGGCACGGCACGAACTGCTGGAGTCGATGCCGCCCTGGCAGGGCGGTGGCGACATGATCGAGAAGGTGACCTTCGAGCGGACGACCTACAACGATGTCCCCTGGAAGTTCGAGGCGGGTACACCGAACATCTCCGGTGCGATCGGCCTGGGTGCCGCGACCACCTGGCTGCGTTCGCTGGGCATGGACGCCGTCTCCGCCCACGAGCAGCATCTCCTGCTTCACGCCCTGGAACTCCTGCGGGGAATGGACCGGGTCCGCATCATCGGCGACGCCCCCCACCGGGCCGCGGTGGTCTCGTTCCTCGTCGACGGAATCCATCCCCACGATCTGGGCACCTTCCTCGACCGCCACGGGGTGGCGATCCGAACCGGGCATCACTGTGCGTGGCCGCTGATGGATCGCTTCGGGGTTCCGGCCACCGCCCGCATCTCGATGGGCCTGTACAACACCACCGAGGAACTCGACGAGTTCGCGGACCGTCTGGTCCGGGTCATCGACGTCTTCGGCTGAACGCGAGGGAAGCCATGTCCACCATCGTTCCGGAAGATCATCCGCTGGCCAACGCGGTCCGCAAGGCGCTCAGCAGCGTGCACGACCCCGAGATCCCGGTCAACATCTTCGACCTCGGTCTCATCTACGAAGCGAGGATCGACCAGCACGCCGGCGTGCACGTGACCATGACCCTGACCACGCCGAATTGCCCCATGGCCGAGGTCATCCCGGGTCAGGTCGAGCAGGCCGTCGCGTCCGTGGAAGGCGTCAGCGGCGCTGCGGTCGAACTCACCTGGGAGCCGACCTGGGATCCGCAGATGATGACGGAGGCGGCCAAGCTCGAACTGGACTTCACCGGCAAGTTCGATCCTGCGAAGTTCGCGGCGAAGAAGCCCACCTCGCTGACCTTCAACCGCAAGGAGCGGCCCAACCGCTGATCGGCCGGATCTCCATGCCCGAGTTCAAGCGAGTCGCGACCATCTCCGAGATCCCGTCGGGACGCGCGCACATGTACGACCTCGACGGGCACTACATCGCGATCTGCAATCAGGACGGTGAGATCACGGCGGTCTCCGGCGTGTGCACCCACGCCAACGTGGAGATGGACGACTGCGATCTGGAGGACGGCTGCATCGTGTGTCCCCTGCACTTCGCATCCTTCGACGCCCGCACCGGCGACCCAATGGACCCGCCGGCCTACGAACCGCTCAAGGTCTACGGCGTGAAGATTGATGGCGAGGACATCCTCGTCGACGTCGGCTGAGCCCGCTTCAACCTGCATGCAGCAG
>CAJWBW010000158.1:0-4682 GCA_913020415.1 uncultured Phycisphaerae bacterium
CGAACGTGATCGAGGTCACGCTCGGCGAGTTCCTCTCGGAGGAGATCGATCTCGGGAAGGGGAAGATCGTCGAGCGGGATTCCCACGGGGACGACTACGCGGGGCTGTCCGACTGGGCCCGTTCCCACTTCGATGCCGATCTGAAGATCTCCAAGCTGCAGGACATGGGCCGCGACGAGATCGTGGACGCCCTGACGGCGGCCGCCGAACGCAAGATCGCCTCCACCAGCCTGGACGATCTCGATCCCTTCCTCGTCGAGGACTACACCAAGCGCGAGCTTGCGACCTGGGTCTCGTCGAAGTTCGACATCGAATGCACGGCCGACGAGTTCAAGGACATGGAGTCGCCGGACGTGGTGTCGGAATACCTGAAGGATCGGGCGCGGGAACTCTACCGGCAGCGCGAAAGTCGATATCCGGTCGATTTCGTGATGGATCTCACCACGAACATGATGCAGCAGGACGCGCGTCGTGCCCTCGACCAGTTCACCAAGTGGACCCGGCACCGCTACGAACTCGATTGGGAGCCCGAGAAGCTTCCCTCCACCAACCCCATGGTGCTGCGTGACATTCTCTACGCCGAGGCCGAGAAGTGGGACGAGGCCGCGATCCGCGACCGGGCCCGGCGGGCCCTCCCGCACGCGACGGATCGGGAGTCGTTCGACGCGTGGAGCAGGGAGCACGTCGGTGTCACCATGCCCGAGCACTTCGCAGAGCTCTTCGAGACGGATCGTGAACAGGCGCTGTTCGACTTCTTCACCGAAGTGCTCCGGATCGAGATGCTGCAGTTCGAACGGTGGATCCTGCTCCAGATCGTCGACGGGGCCTGGAAGGATCACCTCCATTCCATGGATCAGTTGCGCGAGGCGATCGGCTACCGAAGCTTCAGCCAGCTTGATCCCCGCATCGAGTACAAGCGGGAGGGAGCGAAGCTGTTCGAGGACATGCACGAGGAGGTGCGTGATCGGGTCACCGATCTGATCTTCAAGGCGAGGTTGCAGCCGCAGGTCGCACCGCCCCAGCCCGCGCCGGACCCCGCCGGGGTGCCGGAGCAGCCGGCGGCCACGGGAACGACGCAGCAGCGTCGGACCATCGAGGCCGCCCAGCAGGCGGGTGCGCCGGAGCCGCGTCAGGCTCCCAGATCGAATCGTCCCGCCAACGCATCCGCGACGCGGGGTCGCAACGAGATGGTGACCGTTCTCGATCCCAAGACCGGCAAGAAGGAAACCATGAAGTTCAAGAAGGCCAAGCCGCTGATCCAGCAGGGATGGCGTCTGGTCGACGGCTGAGCGGGGACAACGGGCTCCGGGGGTGCGCCGATCAGGCTCCCCGGGCGGGGGCCAGTCGTCCCGTGAGGATCGGTATCACGACGGCCATTGCCGCCGCCGGCAGCAGCCACCACGTGGGGCTGCCGACCATTCCGAGTTCCGCCAGGACGAAGGTGAGGGCGAGGGTCGCGATCAATGCGGTTCCCACTCGCCTGGTCCGCGCTGCGGCCCGAGGCCACATGAAACTCAGCACCCAGATCGGAACCGCGAGGCCGTAGAACCCGAGGAAGCGCAGGTAGGTGTCGTTGAGCAGGGAGGTCTTGGCGACGTCCAGCAGATCGGCCGTCCACACCAGTGGTACGGGAAGGACTGCAACCAGCACGAGCACCCGCGTGGAGCCCCAGCGGCCGGGGCCGGGCTCGCCCGTTGCCATCAGTTCCCGGAGATGGGCCCCGGTGGTGAAGATCACCTGCAGCAGCCAGAACAGCAGCACGACGCCGATGCCGACGCCGTTCCAGTGCTCGATGTTCCAGTAGGACGTCACGAACAGGAGTACCGCCATGAAGGTGATGCCGAAGACGGCGAACGCATGTCGGCTCGGTGTCTCCTGTCGCGCCCGGTGGAAGGTCAGGTCCAGGTAGGGGGAGAGCAGGAAGCCGATCGCGATGATGGGGGCGGCGCCCCACAGCTCCGGTGGGGGCACGCTGCCGCGGTCGGGAATCTGATCCATGAACTGGGTCCCGACGAGTCCGAAGCAGACCATGGTCCATGCGAACAGCAGGGTGGCGGTGAGCAGCCATCCGAGCAGCGGCATGCAGGCGACCAGCAGGGCCAGGCCGAGCACCAGGGCCGGAATCAGCACCATGCCCGTCGATGAGGGAACGAGGGCATCGAAGCCGAAATGACAGGCCAGTGCCGTGATCCAGAACAGCTGAAAGGCGATGGTCACGCAGGAGAACCACCGCATTGCTCCACGGTGCTGCTGCACCATCGCGGCCGATTGCACCCGGGAACGGACGAGGTATCCCATTGCGGCGCAGCCCAGCACGTTCGGTATCGCGAACAGCCAGAATCCCGGCCAGCCCCACCGCTCGATCAGCAGCAGCGGCAGCCACATTCCGATGCACCAGGTCCAGCTGCATGTGCAGTAGAGGCCCCAGCCGATCGTCTTGAGTAGTGGACCCATGGGCCGCGAAGCTCCGTGGCCGGTGGCAACGAGATCAGTTCTTGGCGGTCCGACGCGCGGCATGCTGCCGCTTGCGTCGTCGCTTGGCTTCGATCATCTGCTTGGGCGTGCAGTGGAAGGTCATCGAGCACTTGCCGACCCGAAGGTTCCGACCCCGATTCTTGAGGATCTGGTTGATCTCGAGTTCGAGATCGATGTTGAACTCGCCGCCGAGCTCCTTGTTCTCCTTCACCGCGACCATGACGGATTCACCGTCCCGGATGGAGTAGATGGCGGGGCCGAGGCAGGGGCGGAGAAAGTCGTACTTCATCTGCTTGCAGACCACGTTGTAGTCGCTGCCGCATTCGGAGAACAGGAACATGCCCGCGGCCACCTCGGAGTTGCCCAGCAGGGCGGCACCGGCCATGGCGTTGTACCAGTTCCGATTCACCCGCTTGAAGGGCAGAACCGCCTCGAACCGCGAGCGGCCCTCGCGGCGCATCTGAATGCCGCTTCGCCATGCGAAGGGAAGCCAGATGAGACTGCACACACGATGCCAGAAGTTGTTCTTCGTGCTCAACCGGCTGATGAACGCCTCGGCCCGCTGGTACAGGGTGGGCCGGATCGGCAGGCCGTCCGGATTGAGGACCAGCGAGGTGGTGCCGTTGGGTTGCGTCTCGATGCGGCTCATGGTTGCATGCTCTCGGGGGGAAGCACCACCTGCAGTGCTCCGCGATCGGTATCTTAGGTGCTCGACCATCGCTGATCCAGCCCGAATCCGGGATCCGGTAATGGGCCTCGGCATACCCCTTGGAATCCCCCCATGTCCATCCATCGAACCGCAACCTGCTCCTGGAGCCTCCAGCCCTCGACGCCCGAGGAACTCGTCGATCGCCTCCGTCGCACCGGTTTGCGGGCGGTCCAGTTGGCGCTCACCCCGGTGGTTCGTGATCCGGATCGATGGGCAGCGGTGTTCGATGGACTCGCCGATGACGGAATTGAAATCGTCAGCGGCATGATGGAACCTCTCGATGAGGACTACTCCAGTCTGGAAGCGATAGCGCAAACGGGCGGAGTCCGTCCCGATTCCACCTGGGACGGCAATCTCCGGATGGCGAACGAGATCGCCGACTGTGCGGCCCGGAACGCGATCGATCTCGTCACCCTGCATGCAGGATTCATTCCGAAGGATCCCCGAGATCCGGAACGCAGCACCATGCTGGATCGTCTGCGACGGGTCGTGGAGGTCTTCGCCGGTCGCGGGGTTCGCGTGGCCTTCGAGACCGGACAGGAGACCGCCGCCACCCTGTTGGAGGTGTTGGATGCGTTGTCGCATCCGGCCCTCGGGGTCAACTTCGATCCGGCCAACATGATTCTCTACGGCAAGGGCGACCCGATCGAAGCATTCCGGGCGCTGGTACCGCACGTGGTCCAGGTGCACGTGAAGGACGCCGTCCCCACCGGGCAGCCGGGAACCTGGGGGACCGAGACTCCCGCGGGCGATGGTGCCGTCGACTGGCCGGCCTTCCTCTCCATCGTCGAGGGAATGGATCGTCCCGTGGATCTGGTGATCGAGCGGGAGGGCGGCGACCGACGCATCGAGGACATTCGCACCGCAATCGAACTGCTGGAGAGGCACGCATGAACAGGCTGCTCGCGTTGTGGCTGTTGTGCACCGGCTGTTCGGCGGCCGGACCGACCGGCAACGTCGTTCCGGCCGAGCACGTGTACGAGCAGGGGGCCGTGGCGGCCGACCATCCGCTGGCCTCCGAGGCGGGAGCACGCATGCTCCGTGCGGGCGGCAATGCCATGGATGCGGCGGTGGCGGCAAGTTTCTGCCTGTCGGTGGTCGATCCCTTCTCCTGCGGAATCGGGGGAGGTGGGTTCATGGTGGTCTGGGATCCCGCAACGCAGAAGGCGTGGGCCCTCAACTACCGCGAGACGGCGCCCGCATCGATGCGTCCGGATACGTTCTCGTCCCTCGATGATCCGCTGGCCAGTCGGTACGGAGCCTTGTCGGTCGGTGTTCCGGGCAACGTCGCCGGCCTGTTGGAGGCGCTGGATCGCTGGGGGACCCTCGATCGTGCAACGGTACTGGCCCCGGCCATCGAACACGCCAGGAACGGATTCCCCGTCAACGCCGCCTATCTCTCGGCCGTGGACTGGGTCCGTTCGGTCCGCTCCAGGCATCCACGGTTGGAACCGGTTTCGCAGTGGGTCTGGGACCATCTGTGCGGTGGTGGGACGCT
>CAJWBW010000159.1:0-4641 GCA_913020415.1 uncultured Phycisphaerae bacterium
TGTCCGCGGTCTGCGGATACTCGTCGCGATCGACCATGTTCTTGTTGAGCGACTCCCCGAGCAGCTTGGAACCGTGCTCGTCCATCCAGGTGGTCACGAAGGTCGCAAGGTTCAGCACCGAGTACCCGTCCAAGGTCAGCTCGTCCTTGATCACCTGATAGGCGACATCGGGACGCATTCCCTCGTCGGCGATGCGGTACTTCGGAATCTCACGGGTGATGCCCCGCGCCGCGAAGGTGGGAAGCAGGACGGGATCGGATGCGGGCCTTGAGTCGCTCATGGGTGTTCTCCTGGAATGAGGTGATACGATATACCAACCACGAATCGACCGGGCCCGGATGCGGTCCCAAAATGAACGACTCGCGTGATCAGCGACGCACGGACCGGATACCCGCACATGAAGCTCCATTGGTGCGAACTCCCGCAGGGCAACTTCGGCGACGACCTGAATCCATGGCTCTGGCCGAGGCTGCTGCCGGATCTCGAGGACGCGGCGGGGCCGGAGTTCGTCGGCATCGGCACGCTGCTGCATCGACGTCTGGAGCGGGAATCCGCCGATCGGGTCATCTTCTCGACCGGGGCCGGGTACTCCCGTCCGCCGCGCCTCTCGACTCGAAACCGGTTCTACGCCGTACGGGGACCGCTGACGGCCCGGGCGTGCCGGCTGGATGCGGACCGCGCCGTGACCGATGGAGCCGCGCTGCTGCGCCTCGCCGGTCTCACCGGCGATCCGGCGGGGCCCGCGGGCTTCATGGCGAACCATCGCACCCTCGGCGGGGCCGACTGGAAGCAGGCGGCCGAATCGGCCGGTCTTCACTGGATCAGTCCCCGACGTCCGGTCGAGGAGGTCTGCTCCGAGTTGTCGCGATGCAGCCTGCTGGTGACCGATGCCCTGCACGGTGCGATCGCCGCCGACACGCTGCGGGTGCCCTGGATACCGCTGCAGACCTATTCGTTCATTCTGCAGTTCAAGTGGCGGGACTGGTGCGCTTCGCTCGAGCTGGAACACGATCCCATACGAATGCCGCTCGTGTGGCAGGGGCCGCTGCCTGCAGGCCATCGCGTCAAGCACACCCTGCAGCGCGGAATCGCGTTGACGGGGCTCGGGCCGGAGCACTGGGCACGCAAACCACTGACCCGAGGCGATCACCGGGGAACGGAACTGCTGACGACGGCCCTGGCCGGGGCGATGCGCACACGACCACGGCTGAGCGACGTCGATGTGCTCGACCGGCGGGTGGATCTTCTCTCCGAACGATTGTCCGAACTTGCCCGCGACTGCGGACTCGCGGCACCCGAGTTCGACGTGATCGCCCGGGACCTCCGGCCGCACTCTTGAAGATCCGTTCAACGGAACGTCCGCGTCATTGCTCGCAATCTGCGCAAAGTGACGGCACTTCGATGCAAAATGCAGACAACGGAATGCATCCACCGTTCTGCTGAATCGTATGTTCAGACAGATGCATGTGTTTCACCACCTACCGTTGCTTGCTGCGACATTGCTCGCGGCGTCATCACTCGGTTCTTCGATCGACTACATCGACAACGGCCGCGGACCGGTCGCCCTCCACATCCCGTCGGACTACGACGCGTCGGAGCCCCTGCCGCTGATCGTCGCCCTCCACGGCTACAACGACCCCGGCGTCGACGGCTACTTCGACTTCGTTCCCCAGGTCGACGAACGACGATTCCTGTACTGCGCGCCGGTGGGCACGGTGGACGCCTTCGGAAACTTCTTCTGGAACGGAACGGATGCCTGCTGCAACTTCCTGGGCAGCAACGTCGACGACTCGGGCTACCTCCGGCAGATCGTGGAACTGATCCAGGCCCAGTACGCCGTCGACGATCGCAGCATCCACTTCACCGGCATCTCCAACGGCGGATTCATGTCGTACCGGATGGCGTGCGACCACGCCGACCTGATCGCCTCGGTCGTGCCCCTCGCGGGTACGACCTACGAAGACCCCTCCGACTGCACCCCGCAGGAACCCGTTCACGTGCTGCACATCCACGGGACGTCGGATTCGACGATCCGGTACGACGGCGGCTGCATCGTGTTCAGCTGCTACCCCGGCGCCGAGGAGTCGGTTTCGATGTGGACCGACTACAACGGCTGTGATTTCGTTCCCGCCGACGGTGGGCCCGCCTTCAACCTCGATTGGAGCGTCGGCGGGAACGAGACCACCCGCACCGTCTACGAGCAGGCGTGCGACGACGGCGTCACCGTCGAACTGTGGGAGATGGCCGGTTCGGAGCACGTCCCCAACTTCCGCCGCGGCGGTGATCCCCGACTCGACAATCTCTACGCCAATCGGGTCATCGACTGGATGCTGGCCCACCGGAAACCCGGAGGCGATGTGCAGTGCCCCGCCGACCTCGACCGCAACGGCACGGTGGACATCGACGACCTCCTCTCGGTCCTGGCTCTCTGGGGAAGCGACGATGTCGCCGGCGACGTGGATGCCGACGGCACGGTCGGGGTCGACGACCTGCTGCAGCTGGTCGAATCCTGGGGCACGTGCCTCTGACCCCCAGCGTCTGGTAACCACCCGTTCGGGACGATCGGGCCTCATGATTTCACCGTTCCCGAGATGCCGCTGGCATGTCCCCCGAGTGGTCCTATGCTGGAGGGATGAAATGTCTCGCCACCCTGTGCCTGTGCCTGCTCGCATCAACCGCCACGGGGCAGAACATCGACTTTCCGCACGACGGCCTGATCCGGCAGTACCGGCTCCACATTCCCGCGGACGCGCCGGACAACGCCCCCCTCGTCCTCGCGCTGCACGGCTACAGCGGCAACAACAACGAGATGATGAACAACTACGACTGGACCGAGCTCGCCGATGAGCGGGGCTTCGTCGTGGCGTTCCCCAACGGCACCCGGGACATGTGGAACAACCGGTTCTGGGACGTCGACTATGCGTTCCACAGCGGCTTCGACATCGACGACGACGGCTTCCTCACCGCCCTGGCCGTCCATCTGCAGACGGAGTACGGCCTCGATCCGGACCGCACCTTCGTGACGGGGTTCTCCAACGGAGCCGAGATGTGCTTCCAACTGGCGTGCCGCGAATCGGAGACCTTCATGGCCTTCGCGCCGGTGATCGGCATGATGCTGGACCCGCTGTTCAACAACTGCGAACCCGACGTCCTGCGACCGATCCTGTCCATGAACGGGACGGACGACGACGTCACGCTCTACGACGGCGACATGAACAACACCGGCGGCTGGGGCGCCTACCGTTCGATCCCCGACACCATGGCCCTGTGGGCGAACATCCTGGGCGCGACCGGATTCGTCCGCACGCTGCTGCCCGACACCGATCCCACCGACGGCAGCACGGTGCGACTGGATGTATACGGCGCCCCCCAGAGCGGACTTGAACTCTGGTACTACCTCATCGTCGGCGGCGGCCACGACTGGCCCGGCCAGTCGGGCAACATGGACATCAACGCGACGGTGGAGGCCTGGAACTTCTTCGACGGCGTGGCCGGCGGCCCCTGCACCCCCGGCGACCTCGACGGCGATGCGACGGTCGGGGTCGGCGACCTGCTGCTGGTCATCTCCGAATGGAACGCGCCCTACGGCGTGGACGATCTCCTGACGGTGATCGGCGACTGGGGATCGGCCTGCGTGAGCCGCGGCGGCTGCTGCCTGCCCGACGGATCATGCCGGTACACCGACGACGAGGACTGCACCGAACTGGGCGGCGCGTGGCGAGGGGCCGGAACCTCCTGCGTCTCGTCCGCCTGCCCCGAGCTCGGCGCGTGCTGTCGCGACGACGGCACGTGCAGCGTCCTGCTCTCCGATGTGTGCATCGCCACGGGCGGTTCGTTCCGCGGACCGGACACCGACTGCGCGCAGGTCGACTGCAGCCTGATGTACAACGACGAATGCGTCGACGCCATGCCCGCCCTCGCGGGCGGCACCCCGTTCACCACCGACGAGGCGACCGACAGCACGGATCTCTTCAATGATTCGCAGTGCGGCGGTTCGTACCTGGGCATCATGCACGCGGACGTCTGGTTCCGCTACGAATCGGACTGCAACGGCACCCTGACCGTCAGCACCTGCAACAACGCGACATTCGATACCGATCTCGTCGTGTACCGGGGCATCTGCGGCAGTCTCGTGCAGGTCGCCTGCAACGGCGACGACGACGACTGCAACGGGTTCACCTCGCAGGTCCAGTTGGCGGTGACGGCCGAGACGTCGTATCTGATCCGGATCGGCGGCTGGGAAGCGGGCGAACGCGGCACCGGCACCCTGCTGATCGAATGCGACGGCTCACGCTAGACCGCTACAGCCCCATCCCCGGATCGTCCTTCACCCCGCCGCCACGTCCTCGCGGGACGGCGCGGATCGCGCCGTCTGGGCGGCCACCATGTCACGGTACCAGTCGCTGGCCGCCAGCAGTTCCTCGTGGGTGCCCTGAGCGATGCACCGCCCCTGCTCGAGCACCACGATCCGGTCCGCGTGACGGATCGTCGACAACCGGTGCGCGATGGCGAAGGTGGTCCGCCCGTGCAGGAGTCGATCGACCGAGGACTGGATGAGTCGTTCGCTGTGGGTGTCGAGGTTGCTGGTCGCCTCGTCGAGGATCAGGATGCGCGGATCGGCAAGCAGCGCCCGGGCGATGG
>CAJWBW010000160.1:0-4637 GCA_913020415.1 uncultured Phycisphaerae bacterium
TCGATTCGATGCTGACCGCGATGATCACCACGTCGGCTTCGCGGGCGATTTCCGGACCGGTTCGTTCGGTGTCGAGATCCGCGACCAGCACCCGGTGCCCGAGCATGGTGAAGAGCCGGTCGAGGCATCGTCCCATGCCGCCGTGTCCTCCGATGATCGCGATCGTGCGTGGTTCGATGCGAACCGGCACTGCGGCCCTGAGCGAGGCCTGGCGATCTCGGCTGGCCCACAGGATCACGCGGAAGAGGCTCTCGATGACTTCGGGTCGGATGCCGCTTTCGCCCGCGAGTCCGCGCCGGTCCTGCAGCAGGGCGGACTCCCGTCCCGTATCCCGGATCGGGACGCCGGAGGTCCGCTTCACGTCCGCGACCGAAGCCACCAGCGCATTTCGTCGGGCCAGCAGCGCGATGAACTGGTGGTCGATCTCGTCGATCTGGTTCCGGAGCTCCTGCAGCGCTTCGGGAATGGGGGGGAACGGTGCCTGGTCGGCATCGTGGTGGTGCAGCGGTGAATGAAGGGGAACGCCCATGGAAACAACGTCGGATGGAGATGGGACCTGCCTTGACAATCCTCCGGGAGCGTCTCCGGTCGGGTACACTGTGGCACCCCAACGCCCCACAGGGGCCCATCCCATTCATTTCAGGAACCGTGGCATGAGCACCACCATCGAGCAGACATCGGCGCGATCCCCCTTCGTCAATGAGTTCATGCATGCACTCTCGGAGCGGAATCCCGGAGAACACGAGTACCTGCAGGCCGTCGAGGAATGCATCGTCTCGCTGGAGAAGGTCGTGGATCGGCATCCCGAATACAGGGCCGCCAGCATCCTCGATCGGATCGTCGAGCCCGAGCGGATTCTCCAGTTCCGGGTGAGCTGGATGGACGACCAGGGCGAGGTGCATGTCAATCGCGGCTACCGGGTCCAGTTCAACGGTGCGATCGGTCCCTACAAGGGAGGCCTGCGATTCCATCCCAGCGTCAATCGCAGCATTCTCAAGTTCCTCGGATTCGAGCAGGTCTTCAAGAACAGTCTCACGACCCAGCCGATCGGCGGCGGCAAGGGAGGAAGTGATTTCGATCCCCGGGGCCGCAGCGATGCGGAAGTGATGCGGTTCTGCCAGGCGTTCATGACGGAGCTGTATCGCTACATCGGGCCCGATACCGACGTCCCGGCGGGCGACATCGGGGTGGGCGGCCGGGAGATCGGCTACCTCTTCGGCCAGTATCGCAAGATCACCAACACCTTCACGGGTGTCCTGACCGGGCGGCATGTCAACTGGGGTGGCAGTCTCATCCGTCCCGAGGCGACCGGATACGGATCCGTCTACTTTGCATCCGACATGCTTGGGACCCGTGATCTCACGCTCGAGGGAATGGACTGTCTGGTGTCGGGATCCGGCAACGTCGCCCAGTACACCACGGAGAAGGTGATCGATCTCGGGGGGAAGGTGATCACCATGTCCGATTCGACGGGCTACATCCACGATCCGGCCGGCATCGATCGTGACAAGCTCGCCTGGATCATGGATCTCAAGAACAACCGACGGGGTCGGATATCCGAGTATGCCGATGCCCACGACGGCGTCACATACCACGATCATGATCTCTCGGCCGGCTCCAGTCCGCTCTGGACGATTCCCGCGAAGGTGGCATTCCCGTCGGCCACCCAGAACGAGATCGACGGCGTTGCCGCCGCGGCCATGGTCGACAACGGTGTCATTGCCGTCTCCGAAGGTGCCAACATGCCCACGACGCCCGAGGGACAGCACTGCTTCATCGAGCAGAACGTGCTCTACGGTCCGGGCAAGGCGGCGAACGCAGGTGGTGTGGCGGTCTCCGCGCTCGAAATGGCGCAGGGCAGCCAGCGGATGTTCTGGTCCCGCGAGGAAGTGGATCGCCAGCTCAAGGCGATCATGGGACGCATCCACGCGGTGAGTCTGGAAGCCGCAGAGGCCTACGGAGTGCCCGGAAACTACCTGCACGGTGCCAACATCGCAGGCTTCAGAAAGGTCGCCGATGCGATGATGGATCAGGGTGTGATCTGATTTCCGGGCCAAGAAAGTTCGAAATCAAGCCCTGGTATTCCGGATGCATGTGGTAGGATTCCATTGAAGTTCGATCGGTCCGCAGGACAGGTCGATGCCGGACCAGAAGGGTCCTTCTCGAAAACACGAATCGAGCCAGATCGGGCCATCGAAGCCGTCGTGCTTCGGGAACAGACTTGTTCGAAATGCCTGCAGACAGCAATCAACACGGTGCACCCTTGTTCACTCCCTGTGCCATCACTGCCACGTCGACGAGCCGGAGTTCAGTCTCATGACCGAAGCGGTGCGCATCGAATTCGGTGACCAGATCCGGCACCGTGCCCATCCCGAATGGGGGACGGGTTCGGTCGCGAAGGTGGAGGACACCGTCGCCGGCGGAAAGCCTTCGCAGAAGGTGACCATCCGATTTCCCAACGCCGGAGTCAAGGTGATCCAGTCCGTCAGCGGGACGCTTGAACGCATCGACCCGGAGGCTCCCGCCTTCGATGATTCGAACTCGGCCGACCGCCTCGATGAGATCGATCGGATGTCTCAGGACGACCTGCTGGCTCCGGTGGCCAGTCGCAAGCTGGTCGAGATCATGGTCGCCATCCCGGAGTCGTGCCGGGATCCGTTCCGATCCCTCGGAGATCGCATCGAAGCCACGCTGGCCCTGTGGCGATTCGACGAGGGAAGCAGTGGTCTCTACGACTGGGCCGTGATGCAGACGGGACTTGACGATCCCCTGACCCGATTCAACCGACACGAGCTCGAGGAACACTACAAGCGATGGTCACACGAGCGTGAGCAGCATCTGAAGCGGTTGCTCCAAGAAGCTGCGGCCTCGTCGATCGACCTCGAGCCGCTGCTGGCCAAGGCTCCGGGCGTGGCCCGCCGCACGCTCCAGCGCGTTCATCGCTGAACGTTCCCAGACCCCCCAGACGGAGCAGACGGAACTCGGCCGGGTTCCTCGACGCTGTCGTGCGGTCTGTGCGGCCTCGGCCTGATCTGATTTCAGCGATTTGAGTTCAGTGTCCGGCGCCAGGGCGTGGTTCGATGTACATCTTTGCGGGCGTGGTCTTCGCCGCGTTCCGACAAACGAAGAAGAGGGGAATCACATGGATGAACAGACTTTCCAGGAGAAGTTCACGGAGCTCCTGCACCGGATCGGCGAGTTGCCGCCCGAGCAGCGGGCCTGCATGGAGCAGTTGGCGGACGCAACCCAGCGTCGTCGTGATCGCATCAGTCATTCCGTCACCGAACTTCAGGAATCACTCGACTTTCTGCGCTTGAGCGTGAAGTATCTGGTCTTCGATCTCGAAGCCACGCGCCGTGAGAACTCGTACCTTCGTCAACTCCTCGATCAGGCGACGCGTGAACGCCGTCGTTCGCGGGATGACGGCGACGGTCGCGAGCACGGCCTCGACGAGCACTGATCGCGCCGCACCGGATGTGAGGGGGTACGGGGTGCCATCGATCCTTCGGATCGGTCGGCACCCCGCTTACGTGGATCCGATTCCATCGGTGCGTCCGGTCCGCGCCTCGGGCAGTTCGTCCCACCGGGTCGTGTATCGCGGGGACGCGTGTTCGCGCCGGGTGATCCAGGCGGTTCCGGTTCCCATGGAGCCGCTGCGGATGGTGTCGGATCCCATGGCCCGGTTGACGCGGTCCATCACGTCCATGATCGTGTCCGACCGCGTGTGATCCAGGGCATCGAAGAGATGCAGCTGGGTCGGACGGCGTGGTTGCAGTGCGCAGCACCGGACGCCGGCCTTCTTGAATCGGAATCCGTCCCGCCAGATCCGACGGCCGGCTTCCCGGGCGTGCCGCACCAGCGTGGGAGTGTCGTTCGTCGGGGTGAGCAGTCGGACCGTCGCGTGGTTCGCGTAGCGGGGTTCGTCGGGTCGGAACCGGTTGGTGGAGATGTACACGGTCAGCACTCCGGCCGCGGACTGCTGGTCACGGAGCTTCTCGGCCGCACGGGCAGCGAAGGATGCCAGGGCGCGTGACAGTTCGCCCCAGTCGTCGATGGGACGTGCGAAGGAGCGGGATCGGACGATGGACTTCTTCGGTGCGGGCTCCTGCTCCAGCTGGAAGGCGGGGACGCCGCGGAGTTCCCGGGCGGTCCGGAGCCCGACGATGTTCAGGTGCCTGCGGAGCCATCGCTCGTCGGCCTGCTTCAGATCCAGAGCGGTGCGGATTCCGTGCTCGACGAGTTTCCGCTTCCAGCGCCATCCGATGCCCCACACGTCCCCGATGTCGACCGACGAAAGGGTGAGATCGCTGCGGGGGGTCGCATCGATCTCCGCGACGCCCGGGCCGGACCGGTCGCGTTTGGCGAGATGATTCGCGACCTTCGCCAGGGTCTTGGTGGGACCGATTCCCACGGAGACCGGAATGCCCGTCCATTGCAGCACGGTGCTTCGCATGGTGGACGCGGAGTCCACCAGCTCCTTCCGAGGCACGTCTTCGAGATCGAGGAAGGCTTCGTCGATGGAGTAGGACTCCATCGACGGGAAGAACGACTGCACGGTGGAGAACACGCGACGGGACATGTCGTCGTACAGGGTGTAGTTGGATGACCGCACTGCGACGGCGTGTTTCCGGATCAGG
>CAJWBW010000161.1:0-4630 GCA_913020415.1 uncultured Phycisphaerae bacterium
CCCGTGAGGCGGACTTCTACGGTGCCATGGACGGTGCCAGCAAGTTCGTGCGTGGCGATGCGATCGCCGGTCTGATCATCACCCTGGTCAACATCATCGGCGGCATCGCCATCGGCATGGCGATCAAGGGATGGACCTTCGGCGAGACGATCTCCGTCTTCACGAAGCTGACCATCGGGGACGGCCTCGCCTCGCAGATCCCTGCGTTCATCATCGCCATCGCGGCGGGCCTGATCGTGGCCCGCGCGGGCGAGAAGCAGACGATCGGGGACGAGATCCCCCGGCAGCTGGCCTCGCAGCCCCTCGCTCTGTTCCTGGTCGCCGCCTTCCTCGGAGTGCTGGCGTTCACTCCGCTCCCCACCATTCCGCTGTTCGTCGCGGGCGGGGGGCTGACGTTCGTGGCCTGGGGCCGACTTCGTTCGGAGGCGGACGTGGCGGCCCGGGATGCGATGGAGGCCGGAGCCGAGGCGGAAGCGGAGGCAGCGGAGGAACCTGCGGTCGAGGAACTGCTGGCGATGGATGCTCTGGAGATCGAGATCGGGTACGGACTGGTCCAGCTCGTGGACGCTGCGCGGGGCGGGGATCTGCTCGATCGCATCGGTGCGATTCGACGTCAGCTCGCCGTGGAACTGGGACTGGTCGTGCCTCCCGTACGCATCCGAGACAACGTCCAGTTGGACGCGTCGAGCTACCGGGTGAAGCTCCGGGGCGAGGCGGTCGCCACCGGAGTCCTGCACCCGAACCTTCTGATGGCCATGGCCGCCGGGATGGCGACCGAGCCGATCGACGGGCTTGCAGGCCGCGAGCCGGCGTTCGATCTGGATGTCGTATGGATCGAACCCGATCAACGCGGCCGGGCCGACATGCTCGGGTACACCGTCGTCGATGCGGCCAGTGTCCTGTCCACCCATCTTGCCGAACTCATCCGGTCGCACGCGGCGGAGCTGGTCACCCGCGAGGAAGTGGGGCGGCTGGTCGAGCAGCTCAAGGCTTCGTCTCCCAAGCTCGTCGAGGAGACCGTGCCGGCGGTCGTCAAGCCCGGCGAACTGCAGAAGGTGCTTCAGAATCTGCTGCTGGAGCGCGTCCCGATTCGCGATCTGGAGACCATTCTCGAGACGCTTGCCGATTGGGCGCCGCACTCCCGGGACGTATCCGTGCTGACCGAGTACGTGCGGAACTCCCTGCGACGAACGATCTCGCATCAGCACGCCGTGGCCGACGAACATGGTTCGCTGAAGCTGCACTGCGTCACGCTGGATCCGGATACCGAGCAGCTGGTGAACGCACACATCGATCGATCGCCGGCGTCCACCACCCTGTCCATGCCGCCGGATCGCGCGGCCCAGCTGGCGGCCGCCGTGGCCTCCGCCGCGGAGCCTCTGGTGCGGGCCGGGCATCGCGTGATCGTGCTGGCCTCCCCGAACGTACGGGCCCAGGTCCGGGCCATTCTGGAACCACACGTACCGGGCGCCGTCGTGCTTGCGTACAACGAAGTCGAACGAGACATCGATGTCGAGTCGCTCGGACTCGTGCACCTGGAGACGGAACTCGCCGTCGCCTGAACTCAGGTCCGGAGATCCGGACCGCCACCAGCCATGGAGGGCTGACACGTGAACGTACGAACGTACCTAGCGCATTCAATGGATGAGGCCGTGCAGGCCGTCCGACGTGATCTGGGATCGGATGCCGTCATCCTCGAGACGCGTTCCACCCGTCGGGGAGGCTTCTTTGGCCTGTTTGCGAGCACCGTCATCGAACTGAGGGCGACGACCGCCGATCAGGTGCGGCCACGAAAGCCACGGGAGCAGTCGCCTCCGCTGATCTCGACCTCGACACCGGCCCGGGACGCCTATCTCGCGTCCTCCGTCGAGCCCGCCCGCACGCCGCTGGGACACGAGGCTCGTCGCGAACAGACCAGAAGCATGGCCAAGGCGATGCTCCGGGAAATGGAATCCGGCCCGTCCGAACCGCCGGCCCCGTCGCCGTCGGGCGAAGGCATTCGTGAGGAACTGGACGAGATACGCGGTCTGGTCGAGCGGGTCCTCAAGGTGCAGCAGCATGCGTCGCCCGAGCAGGATCCGCCCGTGGCCGAAGAGGTCTTCGATCTCTATCTCGATCTTCTGGCACAGGAGTGCTCCGAGGAGCTCGCGGCGGATGCACTGAACACGGTGACGTCGACCCTTGCTCCCGACGAGCTGGCCGATCAGCAGCGGGTGCGGCATGCTCTGGTGGATCATCTGGCCACCTTCATTCCGGTGGCGGACGGCTCGTTGCTTTCGACGTCGCCCGATGATCGGCCGCTGACCATGGCGCTCGTCGGCCCCACGGGGGTCGGGAAGACCACCACGGTCGCGAAGATCGCCGCCGCGTATCGTCTTCGTCAGGGACGCACGGTCGGACTGATCACGTTGGACACCTACCGGATCGCGGCCGTCGAGCAGCTCAGGACGTATGCCGACATCATCGGGGTGCCGATGGAGGTCGCCCGGTCTCCCGAGCAGTTGTCCGAGATCCTCGAACGGATGTCGCATCTGGACGTCGTCCTCATCGATACCGCGGGGCGAAGTCAGAAGGATTCGGATCGCATCTCCGAGTTGCGCAACTGGCTTCAGGTCGCCCAGCCCCACGAGGTGCATCTGGTGTTGGCATCCACCGCATCGCGTGCGGTGCTGATGAGCGAGGCCGAGGAGTTCTCCGCGATCGGAATCGATCGGGTCGTGCTCACCAAGCTCGATGAGGCGGTCAGCTACGGGATGCTGGTCGAGGTGACCCATCGCATCGGTCGCAAGCTGAGCTTCCTCACCACCGGGCAGGAAGTGCCGGATCACATCGAGACGGCCAGGCCCTCGAGGCTCGCGGAACTGGTCCTCAACGCCGGAGGCGTCTCATGAGCGATCAGGCCACCCGACTGCGTTCGATCATCGGCGACGAACTGGTCAGCAGTCGACTTCGCAGCGCGGAGTCGGCCACGCAGTCCTTTTCGCCCCGGCTGACCGGGCACCAGGAGCCGTCGGTTCGCAGCGCGAAGGCGATCGCGATCACGTCGGGAAAGGGGGGCGTGGGCAAGAGCAACATCGCGGTCAACATGGCGGCGGCGATGGCGCAGTCGGGCCGTCGGGTCGTCCTGCTCGACGCGGACCTCGGACTCGCCAATGCGGATGTGCTGTGCAGCATCACGCCGCGTCGTACCATCGAGCATGTCCTCGATGGTCGCGCCACGCTACGAGACATCATGGTCCCCGGCCCCGGCGGATTCATGCTCGTGCCCGGTGCGTCCGGTGTTGCCGGCATGGCGGATCTCGAACCGCATCAGCGACAGATCCTGTTGCGTGAACTCGCCCGACTCGAGCGGAGCGCGGATGTGATCCTGGTCGACACCGGGGCGGGCATCAGTCGATCGGTCGTCGGGTTCGCTGCAGCGGCCGAGCATGTGATGGTGGTCTGCACGCCGGAGCCGACATCCATCACCGACGCGTACGGCATGATCAAGTCGCTGCTTGCCGCGTCGCGCGACATCTCCATCCGTCTACTCGTGAACATGGTTGAATCGGAGGCCGAAGGTCGGGATGTGCATCAGCGAATGCAGCAGGCCTGCTCCACGTTCCTGCGGTATCCAATTGCCCTGGCGGGACTTGTGCCGCGCGACCCCTCGGTGCCGCAGGCCGTGCGTGCCCAGCTGCCCTTCGTGATCGGATCGCCCAACGGCCTGGCCACGCGTCGGATCCGCGCCATGGTCGGTTCGGAACTCGGCGACCGGGATTCCGCCCCCCCTGCAGCGGCGCAAACCGGGTTTTTCAACCGATTTACACGCTGGTTGGGATTTTCTGACGATGTTGAACAGGCCGGAGGGTGAGAAGGATTGTCTTCCGGTGAGTAGGAATGCAACGCATGGATGAGTTGAACGGTCGCAAATTGGAACTCGAGCGGTGGAAGGGACTTCCGTCCCGCCTGGCGGCGTGCCTGGCGCTGACAGGTTTCTCCATCGCAGTCGTGTGCGGCATGGTTGCCGCGAATGAACCGTTGACCATCGTCTTCCGCGCCATGTTGGCGATGATCGGATGCTGGTTCCTCGCATGGTTCGCAGGAGGAGTCATCGTGCATGCAGTGTCGCACGACGACTCTTCGCGCGGGGAACGCGAGGACATCGGCGACGAGGATCATCTGTCCGACGAGGCAACGCATGCAACGGATTCCGCCGCTGCCTGAACGTCCACTTGACCGCTGCACCGGCAAGATGGTAGGTTTGTGCACATCGATCGGGCGTCGAAAGGATTCGACACCGGATGATCGAACACGAACGCACGATGCGTTCTCCATCAGCGGCGACATGGTCAAGGAGCGGACCGATGCCGAAGGCAACCACGAGCGCTGGATTGAAGCCGGCCTCGAAATCAACGGGGAGCAGGAGCAGTCGGACGACCAAGTCCTCTGCCGCCTCCTCCAGTACCAAGAAGAAGTCGCGTCGCAAGGCCGCCGGAACGGTGTCCGTCGACATGCTGCATGAGATGGAGATCGTGGAGGTCTGGACGCTGTACCAGGCCGGCCCGACCGATCTCATCCGCAACTTCCTCATCGAGAACTACCTCCCGCTGGTCCGCTACACCGCGGAGCGGATGCACACCCGTCTGCC
>CAJWBW010000162.1:0-4617 GCA_913020415.1 uncultured Phycisphaerae bacterium
TCGGACCACCTCGGATCGATTCCCCGCACGAACGTGTCGATCAAGATCAGTTCGCTCTACGCCCGGACCGACCCCATCGATCTCGAGGGATCGCTCAATGGGCTGGTCGAGATGATCGGTCCGATTCTGGAACAGGCCGGACGAAACGGTGTCTTCGTGAACTTCGACATGGAGCACTACGCCTTCAAGGACCTCACCCTGTCCCTGTTCGAACGGTGCTGCGAAGAGTTCGACTTCGAGGCCGGCCTCGCGATGCAGGCCTATCTGCGAAGCGGTGAAGCCGACGCCCGGCGCATCATCGAGTGGTCACGTCGCGTCGGACGGCAGATCTCGGTTCGACTGGTCAAGGGCGCGTACTGGGACGAGGAGATCATCCACGCCGACATGGAAGGCTGGCCCGAACCGGTCTGGGGTCGGAAGTCCGACACCGACGCCTGCTTCGAACGCATGGTCGACAGCTTCATCGACGCCACCCCCCGGACCCCGGGCGAGGCCGGAGTGAAACTTGCGCTCGGCTCCCACAACATCCGCAGCCTGGCGTCCGGACTGGTCGCCCTCGAGGCCGCCGATCTGCCCCCCAACGCCATGGAGATCCAGATGCTTCGTGGCATGAACGATCAGATGAAGGCGGTCTGCCACGATCGCAATCTCCGCATCCGCGAATACGTCCCCGTCGGGGAGATGATTCCCGGAATGGCCTATCTGGTCCGCCGGCTGCTGGAGAACACGTCGAACGAATCGTGGCTCCGCAGTTCGTCCCTGGCGGAGACCACGGCGGCGGACCTGCTGCGGACACCACATCGCACCTGGGACGAGGATCCCGGCGAGGCTCGAATGGCCAGCCGGTCCACAACGCACGGGTTGAGCATCGCGGTCGAGGCCATTGCCGACGGCGAACCCTTCTGCACGGAGCCCATGCGGGACTTCGCACAGGCCGACCAGCGTGCCGCGTTCTCCAACGCCGTCGAGCACGCCTCGGTTCCGAGGGTCGCGAACGACGCCACCCTGCAGGACGCCGACCATGCCGTCGCCGCCGCGGCCGCGGCGTTCCCCGCCTGGCGGGATCGACCGCAGGTGGAACGTTCGCAGATGCTGATGCATGCGGCCGCGACCATGCGGTCGCGCCGCGATGAGCTCTCCGGAGTCATCATCCGCGAGTCGGGCAAGACCTGGCGCGAAGCGGACGCGGACGTGTGCGAGGCGATCGACTTCTGCGAGTTCTACGCCCGCGAGGCGTTCCGGTGGACCGACCTGAGCCGACTCGGACGGTACGTCGGCGAACTCGATGAAGTCTTCCACGAGGGTCGCGGCGTCGCCGTGGTGATCAGCCCGTGGAACTTCCCCCTGGCGATCTGCATCGGCATGGTCACCGCCGCCCTCGCCACGGGCAACACCGTCGTGCTCAAACCGGCCGAGCAGACCCCCGGAATCGCACGCATCGCATGTGAAATGCTCTGGGAGGCCGGCGTGCCCCGTGACGTGCTCGCATTCCTCCCGGGAATCGGCGAGACCGTGGGCGCGGCGCTGGTCCGTGACGAACGCATCGCCCTGATCGCATTCACGGGCTCCAAGGCGGTCGGACTGGACATCATCCGGGCTGCCGGCGTGACACCGGAATCACAGCCCTTCGTGAAACGCGTCGTCTGCGAGATGGGCGGGAAGAACGCCATCATCGTCGATGCCTCGGCCGATCTCGACGAGGCCGTGCTTGGTGTACGCGACAGTGCGTTCAACTTCCAGGGGCAGAAGTGCTCCGCCTGCTCCCGGGTCATCGTGGTCGAATCCGCCTACGAACTCTTCATCGAACGGCTCGTCGAGTCCACACGAGGACTGGTCGTCGGCGACCCTCGCCACGCGGGCACGGACATCGGACCGGTGATCGACCAGGAAGCCGCGGATCGCATCAACCATGCGATCCGCCAAGGTCACGAGGAAGCAGAACTTGCCCTGGGCGGCCCCCCGCCGGACGGACTCGCGGATCGCGTCGGCAAGCCCTTCGTCATGCCGCACATCTTCACGGGCGTGCCCGCCGACGGCCACATCGCCACCGAAGAGATCTTCGGACCGGTCCTGGGCGTGATGCCGGCCAGGGATTTCGACCATGCCCTGGAACTGGCCAATGCCCCGGCCTACAAGCTGACCGGAGGCGTCTTCAGCCGCATGCCCAGCCATCTGGAGCAGGCCAGACGTTCATTCCGCGTGGGCAATCTGTACCTGAACCGGGGCTGCACGGGCGCCCTCGTCGGTCGGCAGCCGTTCGGAGGGTTCGGCATGTCCGGGGTCGGATCCAAGGCCGGCGGAAACGACTACCTGGGCCAGTTCGTCATCCCGCGAGCCGTCGCGGAGAACACCATGCGACGCGGTTTCGCACCGGGACTGTAGGATACAGGTCCACGATCCACTCACCTTCAAGGAGACCCCATGAAGACTCTCACCACGACGTTCGTCCTGTCCTCCTCCCTCCTGCTCGTAGGCTGCGGAAGCCACACGGGTGATGGTGCACTGATCGGCGGCGCCGTTGGCGCCGGAGCCGGTGCCCTCGTCGGTGGAACCCCCGGCGCCGTCATCGGCGGTGCGGTGGGTGCCGGAACCGGAGCCATCATCGGCAACCAGCAGGACAAGCGTGACCGCGAGGAAGGCGTCGAGTACCAGAGCCCCCTCGACTGACCGCGTTCAACGGACCGCCTGATCGAACCGCCGGTACCCGGTCGCCTCCACGACATGGGTCCGCCCGATCACATCTGAATCATCGAGATCGCAGATGGTGCGTGCGATGCGCCGCAGGCTGTCCCACGCCCTCATGCTCCATGCGTTCTGCTGAAGGATCTCGTACAGGAAGTCCTCGGCCTCCGATGTCATCCTGGCGCTCTGCTCGAGCCTGTCTCCCTGCAACATTCCATTCGGAACGTCACCCTGACGGGCCGTCGCCCGGTCGACGGCACGCTGGACAAGACAACGGATGGTCGCCGACGAGTCGGCGGGTGTCCTGTCCCGGCAACGCAGGGTCCGGACCGAAACCGGCTCGAGTTCGACATGAAGATCGATGCGATCGATCAGGGGGCCGGAGATCCGTTCGATCCCCCGTGCTCCCGGGCATGGATTGGCTGCCGCCACGAGCAGGAACGACGCTGGAAACCGCACCGTCGAGTGCACCCTGGACACCGTGACCATTCGATCCTGCAAAGGCTCCCGAAGAGCCTCCAGAGCCGCACGGGTGAACTCGGGTAGTTCATCGAGAAACAGCACTCCATGGTGAGCAAGACTCACCTCTCCGGGCCTGGGAAGGGTGCCTCCGCCAACCAGCGATGGAGCCGAAGCGGTGTGATGCGGCGCTCGAACCGGACGGGTCGTACCGACCTCATGGTCCAAGCCACGTCCGGCGCAGGACCGCACCTGGGCCAACTCCAGGACCTCCTCCCAGGTCATCGCCGGCAGCAGCCCCGGGAGCGCCCGGGCCAGCATGGTCTTGCCGCATCCCGGCGGACCGACCATGAGCAGGTTGTGCCGCCCCGCCGCGGCAATGACAAGGGCCCGTTTTGCCGCTGCCTGTCCACGGATGTCACCCAGATCGACCGATTCGGACGTCGGGCCGGCGGGCGTGACCGGTGGATGATCCAAATCGACCGGCCTGAGTCGATCCACTCCCGAGAGATGCGCCACGACGTCGTGCAGGGATGCTGCCGACCAGGCGGACACACCGTTGACCAACCCCGCTTCCGCTGCATTCCCGCTCGGAACGATGATGTTGCGGATATCGCTTTTTCTGGCCAGCACTCCCATGGATACGACGCCCCGCACCGGACGCAGGGATCCATCGAGCGCCAGTTCACCGGCCACCATGCAGCGATCGAGCCTCGCGCAGGCCTCCTTCGACAACAGGCCACCCGCCCGCAGGATCGACAAGGCGATCGGAAGGTCGTAGACGGGACCTTCCTTGCGAAGATCCGCCGGAGCCAGATTGACGGTGACTCGTCCGAACGGGTAAGAGAACCCGCTGTTGGCCAGTGCGATGCGAACCCGTTCACTGGACTCACGCACCGCCATGTCGGGCAAGCCGACGATCGTGGTGCGAGGAAGCGAGGTATGTGAAACATCGGCTTCGATGACGCACCGGGAGGCATCGATGCCCTGAAGAACGAAACTCGTACACGCCGTGCCCATGCGCCCCCAACCATGGCCACCGCCGACTTAGCGCATTCATTCCGCCGGGGCATTCCCCCGCAGGCGTTCGATCATCACCTCGCCGAGCACGTCCCCGACCTGATCTTCCTCGGTGATGACCACATCCGCTCCGGCCTCGACCAGCAGGTGGTTGTGCACCTTGTAGCGGGCCCGGGCCGCGATCAGCAGTTCAGGGGCCAGATTTCTTGCCTGCTCGATTACGCCCACGGATGCCTTCGTGTCGGGAAGGGTCACGATGAGTGCTCTGGCCCGCTTGACGCCCGCATGCACCAGGATCCCCCCGCGGGCCGCATTGCCCAGCACCACACGATGCTCCTCCCGCCCCAGTTCCCGCACCGTACGCGGATTCATCTCGATGATGACCGGCTCGCGACCCTCCGTTCGAAGTCGCTCCAGCACGCTCCGGCCGGCCGGCCCCGCACCGACCAGAATCAC
>CAJWBW010000163.1:0-4610 GCA_913020415.1 uncultured Phycisphaerae bacterium
CATGCTGCGTCGGTTCGAGCCCTGCCGAATCGAGTCCTCGATGGTCCTCGAAGCCTCGTTTCAGGGCCGTGTCGAACGAAGCCGGCCGCTGGAGGCGATCTACGTCGTCGCGCCTCCGGTGGACGATGGGGAAGCACGGGCCTTGCTGCGGATGAACGGGTATCGAACCATCGTCGATGGGGCCGGTCTTTCGATCACGCACGAGGAGGCCGAAGACGTCTTCGTACGACTTCCGTCCGGCGATTCCCCCTTGGCGGCGATCCGGTCCGCATTCCGTTCACTTCCCGACCCGATGCTCGATCTGATGCTGGAGGACGGGTGGGGGGACTCGGTGGGACAGCCGAGCCTCCAGACCTCGTCGGAGGGGGGGTTCGAACTCCGCATCCCGGTCGCTCCGTTCGAACAGATCACCCTGGTGACCAACGGTGACGGTCGACTGGACCATGCGATCCGGGACCGTCTGCAGGGCGCCGATGGACTGCCGGATGGAATGCGGCTGCGTACGACCTGGTCGTACCGCTGGGACCCTCTGGAGTCCTCGGAGGCCGATGCCGCAGTGCAGTTCGACCGTGAGGGCCGTCAGCGTCTGGCGGATGTCGCCGCCTTGGCGGCGGCGTCCGGATTCGCTCCCGCGCCGCCCAGGTCGCGATCGTTGCCGGCTCCCGATCTCGAACTTTCGGACCTCGACGAAGTCGTGGTGCAACTGCGGGCTCTTCAGGGGCAGATCGTGGTGCTCGACTTCTGGGCGACCTGGTGCACGCCCTGCCGAACCGCATTGCGGTCGATGCAGTCGCTGGCCGACGAGTACGGCCGCACCGGTTCCCCGGTCCGCTTTCTGGCCATCAATGTGCACGAACGGGGGCCGGTCGAGTCAAGGTCGGAGCGGGTGTCCCGCTTCGTCCGAGCAAACGAACTTGATCTGCAGGTGCTCATGGACGACTCGGGAGTGGTGGCGAAGGAATGGGACATCACCTCGATTCCGGTCACGATCATCGTCGACGCCGATGGGGATGTCGTCCACCGGTCGGACGGATTCGGTCCCGGTGCCCAGGAGCGGATCCGTTCGGAGATCGAACGACTGCTCGCCCGGCGCCCGAAGGACTGATTCAGCCTCCCGCGGAGGTGATTCTCGAGGGATCGATCTGGTCCACCAGTTCCAGCACGATGTGCTCGTGCATGGACTTCGCGTCACGGGGACGATTGGTGGGGGAGTTCACCAGGATGCTGAAGCACAGCCGCCGCCCCTCATCGCTCAGGACGTAGCCGCTGAGGGTGCAGATGCGGTTCAGGTAACCGGATTTGGCCTTGATCCGGATGCCATCCAGATTCCGGCCCCGCGAGGTGAAGCGCTTGCGAAGGGTGCCCTCGCCCGGTTCGGGAAGGGACTCGATGAACATCGAGTCATCCGGATCCCCGGGGTCCATGTCCGCAAGCCAGGTCGCGAGCGTGGCGGCGCTCAGCCGATTTTCCCGGCTCATGCCCGAGCCATCCGCCACGTGCAGGGATGCGTCGGGTCTCGGCAGGGCATCCTGCACGGCATGGCGGATGACCGTGCCGCCGTTGTCCCAACCACCGGAGGATCGGGTGTAGTGGGCGCCGAGTCGCTTGAGCACGGCTTCCGCGTAGAGGTTGTGGCTCTTGGTGTTGCAGCGTTCGAGAACCTGGGCCAGTGGCGTCATCACCACGGGACCGAGGGTTTGCCCCCGGAACGCGGGGTCGCCTGCATTGGCCAGTCGGACGCGGCCGACCCGGACGCCTTGTTTGGCCAGTCGGTGGGCAAGGTACCGGCCGAACAGGGTCGGCATGTCGTGGACGGTGGCCTCGTATTTCATGGCCGATGTGATGTTGCCGCGGCATGTGAACGCATTGGTGCCCTCCGGCCGAACGGCGGCGAAGGACTGCTTGGATCGCTGGGTGTCGTTGGTCAGCTGGTTCCTGATGTCGAGGAAGTCGTAGGCGGGGCTGATGCGGCTGATGTCCACCGAGCCGCGGGCCGGTCTGGGATTGAAGTACAAGGTGTTGGTGTGGAAGTTCAGTCCGCTCACTTCCGCGCAGTACCAGTTGATGAGCTGCTCACGTGGCCAGGAGGCGTGGGTGAACTCCCGGTCGAAGATCCGGTCGTCGATCACCAGTTCGTCGATCTGATCGATGCCGTCGGACACCACGGCATCGACCCAGAGGTCGATCAGGGACTCCGGATCGAGGGGGCGTCCCTTCGGGTCCTGCATCCGAGCCAGGAGGACCGGATCGCCGAAGGCGGGGTCGCCGTCGCCGATCACCACCAGGCGATCTCCGTCCCGTACCAGTCGGGTCTGGAAGCGGAACTCGGAGCCGAGCAGGCGGGCGGCCACGCCGCTGGTGAGGAGTTTCATGTTGCTGGCGGGGATTCTGGCGGTGGAGGCATTGATGTCGACGAGTCGTCGGCCGGTCTCCGCATCGATCACGCAGACGCTGACATCCTCCAGCTCGAAACCGGCCCGGCGGACAGCCTGCTCGGCGTCTCCCTGCAGGGACCCGGCGGCGGTGGCCACGCAGCACAGCAGGATGGCGGCCAGGGCCCATGGGGTCGTGGAACGAAGATGGTGGCAGGTCAGCATCGAGGCCCTCCATGGCTGCGATGAATGTGGTCCCTTGGATATCGGCCGCCCGCCGTGGCGGCCTGCAAGGAACGGTTCGGTGCCTCTGCAGGGTACCATGGTCATCCGATGGCACGAGACCGATCAAAGGAAGATTCTGGGGCGAGAATCGAGGCTCTGCGGAAGCGTCTCGACGAGGCCAATCGTGCCTACTACGTCGATGCGGATCCTCTGATGTCGGATCGGGACTACGACCGTGAGTTGGCGGAACTGGCGGCTCTGGAGGCAGAGCACCCCGAGCATGCGAGCGAGGATTCGCCGACGCGCCGCGTCGGTGGCGAACCGGTCGATGCCTTCAGTTCGGTCGAGCATGCACTGCCCATGCAGTCCATCGACAACTCCTACGACCCGGACGACATCTCGGCGTGGTGCACGCGGGTTCGACGCGGGCTTGATCTCGCGGACGGTGAGCCCGGTCCTGTGCTGTGCTGTGATCCGAAGATCGATGGGGTGGCCATCAGCCTTCGCTACGAATCCGGTCGTCTCGTGCAGGCCGTCACCAGAGGTGACGGGCGACGCGGTGACGACGTCACGGTGCAGGTGCGTGCCATTCGGGCGATTCCGCTTCGACTCCATTGCGTCGAGCCGCCGGCCGTGCTGGAGGTCCGGGGCGAGATCTACATGACGAACGAGGTCTTCGAACGCATCAACCGGGACCGCGCGGCCCGGAACGAGCCGCTGTTCGCCAATGCGCGCAATGTCACCGCGGGGACGCTCAAGAGTCTCGATCCCTCGGTGGTGGCGGAGCGGAGTCTCTGTTTCTGTGCCCACGGACGGGGCGTCGTCGAAGGACTCGAAGTGCCGACCTACAGTCGTTTCGTCGATACGATCCGGTCCATGGGGATCCCGGTTTCTCAGCACCTGCAGGTGGTGGAGGGCCTGCCGGATCTGCTCGCCCGTGTGGAAGCATTCCAGTCCCAGCGAACGGAGCTCGGTTTCGGGGTCGATGGCATGGTTGTCCGCGTGGATGCGTTCCCGTTGCAGGATCGGCTGGGATCCACCAGCAAGGCGCCTCGCTGGTGCGTAGCGTTCAAGTACCCCGCGGACCAGGGCGAGACCGTTCTTGAATCGGTCGCCTGGCAGGTCGGCAAGGGGGGAACGCTCACGCCTCGAGCGACCATGCAGCCGGTGGAGCTTGCCGGCACGACGGTCCGGCATGCGACCCTGCACAACATCGAGGAGATTCGACGCAAGGACATCCGCGTCGGCGATCGGATCGTGGTCGAAAAGGCCGGAGAGATCATCCCCCAGGTGGTCATGGTCCGTCTGGCGGATCGTCCTCCGGATGCCGTTCCCATCGAGCCGCCGTCGGACTGCCCGGCCTGCGGTGGGGACGTCGGTCAGGAGGGACCGAAGATCTTCTGTCTCAATCCCGAGTGCCCTGCGCAGCTGCGTGAACGCATCGCCTGGTTTGCCGGACGCAATCAGATGGGGATCGACGGGCTGGGCGAGAAGATCGTGGATCAACTCGTCGACCGTGGACTGGTGCATCACCTGGCCGATCTGTATTCGCTGACCATCGACCAGCTCTCGGAACTCGAGGGCCTGGGAGCGAAGTCCGCCACCTCGCTGGTGGAAGCGATCGAAGCATCCCGGGACCGGGGACTGGGGCGTGTGCTGGCTTCGATCGGCATTCGACAGATTGGACAATCCGCCGCCGGGACGTTGGCCAGGGCCTTTCCGGACATGGACGCCCTGCTGGATGCGGGCCGCGACGCCCTCGAGCAGCTTCCCGATTTCGGTGAGATCACGGCCACCATTCTCCACGAGACGCTTCATTCCCCACGTGGCGAGGAACTGGTGCAGCGTCTCCGGGCCGCCGGGGTTCGCATGACCAGTGACACGTACGGGGATTCGGGTGTCGCCGAGGGGCGGTTTGCCGGCATGACCATGGTGCTCACCGGCACCCTGACGCACGGGACGCGGACGGAACTGGGACGGCGTCTGGAATCCATGGGGGCGACCGTCGCTTCC
>CAJWBW010000164.1:0-4590 GCA_913020415.1 uncultured Phycisphaerae bacterium
GTGCTTCACCGCCCAGTGCACCGGTACGGATTCGATGCCCTGCGCCGACGGATTTGCTCTGGCCGGCTCCACGCTCGCCGCCGCCACCCCCGCCGGCAAGCACTGCGCCATCGCGCTGGAGCTCGGACTCGACGTGGGCAGCTGCAACAAGATCTCGTTCGGCACCACGGGAATCTACGACCACCCCGGATCATCGGATCCGACGGCCTACCGGACCGGCTTCCTCCGCACGGCCATGCAGCAGGGCTGGAATCTGATGACTCCGGCCGAACAGTCGAAATTCCATCCGCACGGCGCCTACATCATGCACAGCTACCAGTGGTTCAGCTGCTTCCGCGATGGACTCCAGCCCACGGGCGGCGGCGCCTGCCAGCCGGCGGGGCCCTGCAACGACCCCACCGCATGCATTCCGACCCTGTCCACCCATCTGGGCGACGTGAACGGGGACGGCACGGTCGACGACGCGGATCTCGAACTGCTGGAGTCCATGCTTGGAACCTGCACCGCCGACATCGACCGCGACGGAACGATCGATGTCTTCGATCTGCTGGAACTCATCGACCGCTGGGGCACCTGTCCCTGACGGGGGTTGCCCGACCGGAAGGCGACCGATACCGTCGGAGCATGGAACGAATCGATCTCAAGCACGCGCTGTCCCGTTTCGACGACCACTGGTCACCGAGGATCATCGCCGCCCTCAACGGGCAGGAGGTCAAGCTGGCCAAGTTCCGGGGGGCCTTCGACTGGCACGCCCACGCGGACGAGGACGAACTGTTCCTGGTCCTCGACGGGCGCTTCCGCATGGAGTTCAGGGATCGGACCGTCGATCTCGAAGCTGGACAGCTGATCGTGGTCCCGCGCGGCGTCGAACACCGACCGGTCGCGGACGAGGAGTGTGCCGTGCTGCTGTTCGAACCGGCCGGGCTGATCAACACCGGTGACGGGGAGACGTCCGATCGTACGACGACCGGAACCTGGCTCGACTTCGGATCGGCGGATCAGGCCTGATGCCCCATCCAGAAGCGGCGCCAGTCGCCGCCGCACTGCACGATCGCGCGGACTGCGTAGATGCAGGACGCAAGATTGCCCAGGACGCACACGAGCAGGATCCAGCCGATCGCCTTCGGCCGCGAGGATTCGCGAAACAGGATCCAGCCTCCGAAGAGGAGGAAGCCGACGTACAGATCGACCATGGCGAGCTGGAACCAGGGCAGCGGGAACATCGTCTCCGCCTCCGCGAAGAAGTCGCCCGCCACGAAGGCGTAGAGGATGGCGGCGGCCATGATCACGGCCCCGATGAGAAGGACCTGCATGCATCGTTGCATGGAGTTGCTCCGTGTAATCAGCGTTTCGGCTGGTACCGCTCGTGGCGGTCGCCCTTGACGTAGACGATCTGCTGCACGTCGATGTGGCCGGCGCGGAACGCGGCGGCACAGCCATGCAGGTAGTAGTTCCATTTGCGGCGGAATCGCTCACCGTACTGCTCGGAGATGGTCTCCCAACCGGCGTTGAACCGCCGGGACCATGCCAGCAGGGTGCGGTCGTAGTCCGCCGAGAATCGATGCCAGTCTTCGACCCGCAGCGAGGTCCCCCGCTGGTCGGCCAGTTCCGCGGGATGCGGAAGATAGCCGTCGGGAAAGATGTACTTGAGGAGCCAGAGCACGAACTGGTCCATCCGGCGGTCGGAGGTCCGGCTGAGCATGTCGCCGGAAATGACCTGCAACCCGAAGATGCCTCCATCCTTCAGGCACCGGTCGACGGATCGGAAGAACCGGGGGATGTTGCGACGACCGACGGCCTCGATCATCTCGATCGAAGCCACACGGTCGAAGGCATCGGTCATCGTGCGGTAGTCCTGCACCCGGATGTCCACGGACAGGTCCGCACATCGCTCCGCAGCGATGGCCGCCTGCTCGCTGGACACCGTGAGTCCGGTCACGTGCACGCCGTGATGCGCTGCGGCGTGGTGGGCGAAGTTGCCCCAGCCGCAGCCGATGTCGAGCACCCGCATGCCGGGTTTCAGTTCGAGCTTGCGGCAGAGCAGTTCGAGCTTGGCGGACTGGGCGTCGTCCAAGTCGTCGGCCTGGGCCCAGTAGCCGCTCGTGTAGGTCATGCTCCGATCGAGCATCACCTCGAACAGATCGTTGCCCAGATCGTAGTGCTCGCGACCGATGCGGAAGGCGCCCAGTCCCGCCTGGCGATCGATGAGTCGCGGCAGCAGGGCCGCGGCGAGCATCCGGCCCCGCGTCGCGATGGAAAGCGGTTGCGGCGGTGCCGTGAAGAGTTCGTAGAGGTAGTCGTCCAGGCGGTCCGCATCCCAGGCCCCGGCCATGTACGCCTCCCCCAACCCCATCAGACCGGACCGGACGGCCTCGGGGAGCTGCATCGGATCACGGCCGTCCGTCGTCGACGGAACGGAACGGACCGGCTCGGTCCGTGGTTCGGGATCTGTCTTGGAGAGCAGTGTCTGGGTCATGGGCTTTTCTGCGAATCCGACGTGGAATCAGGGGAATCCTTCGGAGGTCTTGAAGCATAGCGTACGAAGCGATTCCGGATCCAGTACCAGATCGAGGAGGTGCTGGAGGGAACCGTACCGCGCGCCTTCGGCGGCGGCTTCACGATGGTCCGGACCCCCCGGCCGAATCGGAGGATCAGCGCGTGCCACTGGATCTTGGTCATGATCGACATCACCGACCAGGGCATGGCCAGAAACAACAGGCACGACGAACCGACGCCCGGCTCGAATCCCGAACCCTCCATGGTCGCCGTGAACATGGTGCGCCCCTCCTGCTCGAGGCTGATGGAGGCCGAGAACTCGTCATCGGTGCAGCACAGACGGACGTCGTAGGTACCACGGACCTCGATGAACGGAGAGACGTAGAACTTCTTCTCGAACCGGAACCTGCAGGGAGCGCCGGGGCGGGTGTCGCCGACCGGCGTACCGACGTAGTGATGCATCTCGCCGAAGGTGTTGCGGACCTCCGCCAGGAGGGCTTCGACGGCGCCGTCGTGTCCCCGGCAGACGTAGAAGTTCACCGGATTGAACACGTAGCCCATGATCCGGGGCATGGTCATCAGCGTGATGCGAAGCGAATCGGCATCGACATCATGAGTTCGAAGCAGGGCCAGGATCCGATCCCGCAGGGTGCCGGCGCCGGGTCCCCCGTAGTCGCGGTCCCGGATGGTCACCGGCCGACGCCGGTCGTATCCGAAGCCGATCATGCGCCGATCCAGCGCCTCGAGTTCGTCGAGTTCGATCCCCAGCCAGCGAATTCGGTACGTGAAGGCATGGCGAGCCGGTTCGATCCGGACATGCGTCGTGCTGCCTCGAAACACACGGGAACGCATCAGACGCAACCCAGCCGTTGCGCGACGACATGAGCGGACGCGGCCGCATCCTCGTGGAATCCGTACCCCATGTAGCTGCCGCAGAAATGCGTGTTGCCGGCCCCACCCAGACGACGGATCGACTGCTGGGCAGCGATGCAGTCGGGCACGTAGGCCGGATGCTCGTATTCGATCTCGTAGATGACATGCTCGGACGGAATGGCACGGCGGAGATTGAGGGACACGAGGTAGTCGCGATCGGACTCCAGTCCCTGCAGGCGATTCATCCAGTAGGTGATCGGAACCGGGTCGGCCGGCGCGGCTCCCGGGGGACGCCGGTAGTTCCACGACGCCCAGAGTCTCCGGTCCGCCGGCAGGACCGAGGCATCGGTGTGCAGGACGACGGCACTGCGGTGGTACGTCCACCGCGACAGGGCCGACCGCTCCTCCTCGGTGGCATCCGAGAGCATGGCCAGTGAGCGATCCGCATGCGTGGCGAGCACCACGTGATCGAAGGCCGCGGGAGCGTCGCCCGTCACCGCGACCCGGACCGATCCGGCCTCGCGACGAATGCCCTCCACCGGTGCGCCGGTCCGGATCGTCCCGGTGAATCGATCCCGGAAGCGGTCGATGTAGGCGCAACTGCCGCCGACCACCGTCTGCCAGCGGGGAATGTCCCGGACCTGGATCATCCCGTGGTTGTGGAAGAAGCGCAGGAAGGTCTCGGCGGGAAAATCCAGCATGTCGGTGTCGGGACTCGACCAGACCGAGGCCGCCAGCGGAATCAGATAGTTGTGCACGAAGAAGTCGTCCATTCCGATGCGGTCGAGGAACGTCCCCAGGGTCGCATCCCCCAGATCACCACGGTCCAGCGCCTTCAGGGCGTGCCGTGCAAAACGCCGCTGCGAGAAGAACAGCTTCCAGTAGACGGGCCGCAGCACGTTGCTTCGGTACCGGGTGAACTCGCGCATCGAAGGGCCGACGTAGCCCAGTCCCGACGACTCGCAGGAGAAACCGAACGACATGTCGCTGTCGCGAAGGGTCGCCCCCCACTCGTCGAGCAGCCCGTAGAAGACCGGGTAGTTGCGTTCGTTGCAGACGATGAACCCGGTGTCGACCGGGACCGTCACCCCGTTCTCGTCGACGGAGATCGTGTTGGTGTGACCTCCGAGGCGATCGGCGGCTTCGATCAGCGTGACATCGTGCCTTCGACTCAGCATCCAGGCCGAGGCGATTCCCGCGATGCCGCCCCCGACGACGGCG
>CAJWBW010000165.1:0-4504 GCA_913020415.1 uncultured Phycisphaerae bacterium
GATCGTTCACCGCGTGCACGGTGCCGAATCGCTTGTCGACATGCTCGATGCGGATGGTGGGCTGGCTCATGGTTGGTCGGAGGGCGGTGTCGAGGCCGGTGCGGGCGATGTCCTCACCAGTTCCGCGACGGCGGGTGGAAGTGCAAAGCGATCGGAGTCGACCTCGTTGATGCGGATCGAGTCGTAGGTGATCGTGATCACCTGCTCACCCTGGATGAGCTTCACACGATGAAACAGCAGGATCTCCTCGACGGACTTCCAGTCCTCCAGCACGATGTCCAGGAAGATCGACGGGGCGTCCGTGCCGGACCGGTTGAGCGGCGAATCGACCTCGATTCGAAACCCGTTGATCAACCGGGTCTCGATGTCGAAGTAGGCGACGGTCGAACGACGGTCGGCGGGGATCTTGACCGCCCAGCAGTCCCGTCCCAGATAGTCCCTCTTGCCGATGGTCTGCATCTCGCTTGCATCCGCGGCCAGGTGCAGCAGACGTCCCAGCCAGTTGTTGGCCTTGACCCGTTCGCTCAACTCGGCGGGGGTGAGGAGCATCGCCCGGTTCGGCGTGGTGCCCTGATTCCGGTACTCCACTTCCCACGACGTGGTGCCGTCGCCACCGAAGACCGTCGTCGATGCAATTTCACCGGACTTGATCGCAATCTCGACCCGTGATCGATCCCCCTCGGCGAAATCCATCTCCAGGTCACCGATCGACTGGCCGCCGATCGCGATCGTGCCCCGGATCTGGAGGTCGCGAATCCGTTCGATTCTGGATTCTCCGCCCATGGCACGAAAGCACCGCGTGAGCAGCCGTCCGGCGTCCGGTGTCACGCGTGCCGGTTCGGACGGCTCGTCCGCTCGGGCCGGGGCTGTGCTCAAGAGGATTGGGCTGCAGGTCATCAGCGTGCCGATGAGGAGGCCGGACCAAAGGGAAAGGTTTGGCGTGCGGTAGGGCATGGTTTGAATCCTAGCAGAGGCCCCCTCAGTGGTCCTGAATGGGGATTTCTGGACAGAGAATGAAATACTCAATCCTTTCATCCGGATGAATGAGTGGACAATCCGATACTCCTGAGTAGACTCCCTGCATATGACCAACAGCCTTCCTTCTCTGATTGCAAAGCGGCCTCTCGTGCTCGATGGAGCAATGGGCTCCGCGTTGCAGCAGATGGACCTCACCGTCGACGGCGACTACCTGGGCCGTGAGAACTGCGTGGACGTTCTGGCTCGTTCACGTCCCGAACTCATCCAGTCGATCCACGAGTCGTTTCTTGCCGTGGGCTGCGACGCCGTCGAAACGGATACCTTCGGTGCCAATCCCATCGTGCTCGCCGAGTTCGACGATGAAGTCTCTTCATGGGCAAGGGAACTCAATCGGGAGGCGGCCGAGGTTGCCCGGGCGGCCTGCGCCGCGCACGCGACCGGCGATTCCCCCCGCTTCGTGCTCGGATCAATGGGGCCCGGAACGCGGCTGATCACCCTCGGCCAGGTGCCGTGGAGCGACATGCTCGAAAGCTACGCCGAACAGGCGAGAGGGCTCCTCGATGGCGGTGTCGATGCGTTTCTCATCGAGACCTGCCAGGATCTGCTGCAGGTCAAGTGCGCCGTCAACGCCTGCCTGAAGGCGCTGGACGAAGTGGGTCGGAGTCCCGTCGACGTGCCCATCATGGTCAGCGTGACCATCGAGACCACCGGCACGATGCTGCTGGGAACCGAGATCGCCGCAGCGGTCAACGCGCTGCGCGGATACCCGATCTTCTCGCTGGGGCTCAACTGTGCGACCGGCCCCCGGGAGATGACGTCCAACATCGAGTACCTGGCCCGCAACTGGTCAGGTTCGGTGTCGTGCGTGCCCAATGCCGGTCTGCCCGTTCTGGTCGAGGGACGCACGGAGTTTCCGCTGCAGCCGGCGCCACTGGCCGAAACGGTCGGCGAGTTCATCGATCGCTTCGGCATCGACATCGTCGGTGGATGCTGCGGAACCAGCCCGGCTCACATCGAGTTGCTGGCCGACCAGTCGCGACGGCGGCAACGGCCACGCCGCGACCATTCGGGGTGGACGCCGGGCTGCAGCAGTCTGTATGCCCCCGTGGACTACCGGCAGGAGGCGTCCTTCTTCATCGTGGGAGAGCGGCTGAACGCATCGGGGTCCCGTCGTTTCAAGCGACTGCTGGAGGAGAACGACATCGACGAGATGGTGTCGCTTGCCCGGCAGCAGGTACGCGAGGGGGCCAATTGCCTCGACCTCAACGTCGATGCCACCGGCCGCGACAACGCGGCGGACATGGGGGACATCGTCGAGCACCTGGTCCGCCAGGTCGACAAGCCGTTGATGCTCGACTCCACCCAGTTGTCGACCATCGAGGCCGGACTGCGGCGGGCCGGTGGGAAGTGCATCATCAACTCCGCGAACTTCGAGGAGGGCAATGAAAAGTTCGATGCCTTCTGCGAACTGGCCCGGACCTTCGGTGCCGGTCTCGTGATCGGCACCATCGACGAGGATCCGGAGGCCGCAATGGCCCGAACGGCGGAACGCAAGGAGTCGATCGCGTGTCGTGCGATCGAACGGGCGGTGGAGGTCCATGGGCTTGCCGTCGAGGATCTGTTCATCGATCCGCTGGTCCTGCCCATCTCGACCGGTATGGACGACGATCGACGAAGCGCACTGGAACTGATCGAAGGCGTGCGTCGCATCGCCAAGACGTGGCCCACGGTCCAGATCACCTGCGGACTCTCAAACTGCTCGTTCGGGCTCAAGCCGGTGGCCCGGCAGGTGCTCAATTCCGTCTTCCTGTGGGAGTTGATGGATGCGGGCCTGACGTCGGCCATCGTTCATGCCTCGAAGATCCAGCCGATGAACCGCATCGACCCCGAGCGGAAGCAGGCCGCCCTCGACCTGATCTACGACCGTCGTGCCCTGTCCGCTGGAGGCACGGGGCTGCCGGCCAATGTCGACGACGAGCAGTTCGATCCCCTCCAGGCCTTCATCGATCTCTTCAGCGACGACGACGAATCCGCCGCTCGGCAGGTCGAACGCACGCTTTCCCTCGAGGAGTGGCTGCAGACGCACATCGTGGACGGTGAAAAGCAGGGTCTGATCGAGCACCTCGATGAGGCCCTCGAGAAGTACTCCGCGATCGAGATCATCAACGACCATCTGCTTTCGGGCATGAAGACGGTGGGGGATCTCTTCGCGTCCGGCCAGATGCAGTTGCCGTTCGTGCTCCAGTCGGCGGAGGTCATGAAGATGGCCGTCACCCATCTGGAGCCGCACATGGAGAAGACCGAGGGATCGTCCCGGGGCCGGGTGGTCCTGGCGACCGTCAAGGGCGACGTCCACGACATCGGCAAGAATCTCGTGGACATCATCCTCAGCAACAACGGGTGGACGGTGCACAACATCGGCATCAAGCAGCCCATCGAGGACATCGTCCAGGCCTGGCGCGAGACGGGAGCGGACGCCATCGGCATGTCGGGCCTTCTTGTGAAGAGCGTCATGGTCATGGAGGAGAATCTCGGTGTGCTCAACGACATGGGCATCGGGGTTCCCGTGCTGCTGGGCGGTGCAGCACTGTCAAGGCACTACTGCGAGTCCCACCTGCGGGCGATCTACGAGGGGCCCCTGTACTACGGCAAGGATGCATTCGACGGGCTTCGCATCTGCGACCTGATCGCGGAGGGCCAGGGGGAAGCGTTGGACGCCGAGATCGATCTTCGACTCGCCAAGCGGGCGGCCGTCGAGACCCGGGTCAGCGCCATCCGGGCCGACGAGGGTCCCGGGGAGAGCACCGAGGAAGCGACGTCCACCGGTCGCAGCAATGTCGCCACCGACGTGCCCGTGCCCACGCCGCCCTTCTGGGGCAACCGGCTGGTCGAGGAGGTGCCGCTGTCGACGATCTACGCGTACGTCAACACCGTGACGCTGTTCCGGGCGCAGTGGGGCTTCCAGAAGGGGGACCGATCCCACGGCGACTACCTTCGCTTCCTCGAGGAGGAGGTGGAGCCGATCTTCGAACGGTTGAAGACATCGATGGCCGACGAGGGCATTCTCCAGCCGCGGCTCGTCTACGGCTGGTATCCGGTCGCCAGCGACGGGGAGGACCTCGTCGTCTTTGATCCCGAGGACCACGCGGTCGAGATCGAGCGGTTCGAATTTCCGCGGCAGCCGAAGCGCAATCGGCTGTGCATCAGCGACTTCTTCCGAAGCGTCGAGGAAGGGGATCGCGACGTGTTGGGGATGTCGTGCGTGACCATGGGTGATCAGGTCAGCGAGCTGGCCGGACGCCTGTTCGCCGAGAACGCCTACCAGGAATACCTCTACGTGCACGGCATGGGTGTGGAGTGTGCCGAGGCGCTGGCGGAGCTGTGGCACAAGCGAATGCGCGAGGAGTTGGGCATCGACGGCAACGACAGTTCGCACGTTCGCGAACTCTTCACCCAGACCTACCGGGGCAGCCGCTATTCCTTCGGGTATCCGGCCTGCCCCGACATGAGCCACCAGGAGATCCTG
>CAJWBW010000166.1:0-4478 GCA_913020415.1 uncultured Phycisphaerae bacterium
CATTGACTGATGGCGGTGTCGTAGTTGGCGGTCCGGGTGAAGGCGGCCGAAGCGAGCTTGCGCCGCATGTCGTTCGAAGAGGTGCCGTCGTTGCGCCGGATGTCGTCGATGACATCGTCGTATTGCTGGGGAGAGGTCACGATGGTCACGAACGCGTGGTTCTTCGCCGCCGATCTGATCATCGAGGGGCCGCCGATGTCGATCTGCTCGATGGCCTCGGCGTCGGTCACGTCTTCTCTGCGGATGGTCTGTTCGAACGGATAGAGGTTGATGCACACGAGTTGGATGGGCACGATGCCGTGCTCGTCCATGGCCTGGACGTGATCCTCCAGATCGGGACGACCCAGCAACGCTCCGTGCACGAGCGGGTGCAGGGTCTTGACCCGCCCGTCGAGCATCTCCGGGAACCCCGTGACTTCGTGGATCGGGGTGACATCAAGACCGGCTTCGGCCAGGGCCCGGGCCGTCCCTCCGGTGGAGATCAGTTCGATCCCCAGGCTGGCCAGGGAGCGGGCGAACGGCACCAGGTCGGTCTTGTCGCTGACCGACAGGAGTGCTCTTGCGATGGGGGTGGTAGGCATGGTGGGGATGATGGGCTGGGCGTGGGCAGTGGATCGATCAACGCATGGGGTCGAGGCAGATCAGGCGGCCGTCGTCGCCGACGGCAAGGAGCTTGCCGTCTTGCATGCTGGTGGCGGCGATCTCTTCGATGTTGGGGTACTGCTTCGAATGGATCGGTGTTCCCTGGGTCGCGGACACCGTTGCGAGGACCCGACTGGAGGGATCCCACGTCACCAGGGTGTCACCGTGGCGAGCCACGACGGTGCCGTTGTTGTCGGGGCAGATCCACTTGCGGTCACCGTCGAGCTTGTTGACGGGAAGTGCATCGAAGCAGGCCAGACCGAGTCCGGGGATCTGCTGATACACGTGATCGCCGATGAGGGTCGGAGGGTCGACCAGGGCGCTTTCGGTCAGGACCCGCCAGAGCGTGCGTCCGGTACGGATGTCGAAGGCTCTGAGATGCTGATCGATTCCCGCCACGTAGATGGCATGTTCGCTGGTGGCTGCCTTCGCGACGATGGAGTCGAGCAGTCTGGCGTTCCACATCTGGGTCGCAGTGTCGGTGTCGAAGGCCGATACCACGCCATCCGAGCTGGTCGTGCAGATGATGTTGCCGCTCATGACCGGAGGAAGTCGAAGCGATCCGGCGGCCTGGTAGGCCTTCCAGGCGAATCCGATTTTCCACGTCTGCCAGACGAGCTGGCCATTGCGTGCGCCGTAGATCAGATGATCACCACTGAGTACGCCAGGGGTGTTCGCAATCCACTGCAGTTCCTGATGGGCCTTGCCGAGGACGGCCGCCTTGGTCATCCCGGTGTTGCTGTCGAGGGTGACCAGCATGCTGTTGGTCAGCACGAGAACCAGTTCGTTCTCGGGCATGAAGGTGATCGAGTGCACGATCTCGAGCTTGTCGGCAACGCTGACGGACCAGATCCGACGCCCGTTGTCGGCCTGCAGGCAGATCAGGTCGTTGGTGACCGTGACGACGAAGATCCGATCGTCGTGGCTGGTGACCATGCTGACCTCTTTGGACGGCACGGGGAACTGCCAGTCGACCGTGTAGCCGAAGGATTCCGCGGCCGCGGGGCCGATCAGGTAGGACTGTTCGAGATGGTTTCGGATGGCCTCCTGGCGTTCCAGACGTTCCCTGGTGTCCTTTTCAGGGGGGGCGGCGGTGGTGACGGAAGCAGTGACCATCGCCAGCAGGCAGCAACCGGTCAGCATCCGGGCGAATCGGTGAAGGTGGCGGGCGTCGGATGCGATTCGTGGTCCGTGGAGCATGGTTCTGGAGCCGTTGATCTGGAGATCTGATGTGACGGTCCCCTCAAGCGGGGCCCTTCGGAGAATACGCCAGTATCCGCCCTTGCTGCTGGTGCGTCAAATAATCGATATGCTCTGGCCCGTGTTCACAGGTCTCATCCAGCATCTGGGGCGAGTCAGCCACCTCAAATCAACCGCCACGGCGGGTGAGGGGATGATTCGTCTGTCCGTCGAGGTGCCGGGAATGGCCCGTCCCGGTATTGGAGATTCCGTGGCCGTCAACGGGTGCTGCCTCACCGTTGCCTCCGAACCGCAGGAAAGCGAAGGGCATGTACGGGTGGATTTCGACGTGATTCCCCGCACGCTGGAGTTGACCGCACTGGGAGCGTTGCAGCCGGGTCGCCCGGTCAACGTGGAACCGGCGTTGCGTGTCGGTGATCAACTGGGCGGTCATCTGGTCCAGGGGCATGTCGATGGTGTCGGGACCGTGATGTCGGTCACGAAGGCCGGAGATGACGTCCGGATCTGGGTCCGGGTTCCCGGGGAACTCTCGTCGTTCCTCGTCGAACGGGGGTCCGTCACGGTCGATGGAGTCTCGCTGACGGTGACCGCCGTGGAAGGGGATCGTTTCTGCATCGCCTTGATCCCGGTGACCCGTCGAGACACGACGCTGGGGCAGCTGGTGGAGGGCATGACCGTGAACATCGAGTGCGACATGATCGCTCGGGTCGTCGCCAGGCTGCTCGAGGCACGAGGGCTCTGACGACGTTCACGCGGCCCGGCGGTCGATCATCCGCAGCGGGTCGACGGTCAGGCAGAGCATGGTGAGATCGTCGATGTCCTCGCCGGTCCGACGGTCTTCGTGGGCCTCGAGTTCGGCTTCGATGCGTTCGATGAACCATGCGGGTTCACCGGTCACGGACGCCGCACGCACGAGGTCCTCCACGGCTTCCGCGGCGGTTGTGCAGCGTGGACTTCGTCGGCACATCGAAACCTGCTCGATGCCGTCGCTGTACAAGACGACCCGGTCCGCGGGGGCGAGGGTCCATTCGGTATCCGGATAGGACTCGCCGGCGAACAGACCGAGCAGCGGCCCCTGCACGGGAAGTCGTTTCAAAGTGCCGTCGGGTCGGGAGACGATCGGAGTGGGATGGCCGGCCGCACCGACCCGCAGGCCATTGGTGCGGGAGTCGAAGACCGCGTAGATTGCGGTCGCGAATCGAGTCTCATCGCCGGCGGTCCGCACCAGCGACTCGTTCAGCAGACTCAGCATCCGGGACGGGGACCGGAGCAGGGACTGCTCTCCGCTCTGGTGGGCTTCGGTCAGGGTGCGCTGCAGGATCATCGAAAGCATTGCGGCGGGTACGCCGTGCCCGATCGAGTCGGCCACCACCATGGCGGTGCATCCGTCCGTGAGCTTGATGACCTGCGCCAGATCGCCGGAGACCTGTCCGGCCGGCTTCCACAGCGTGTTGATCGATCCGCCGGCAATCGATTGCAGGGGATGGGGGAGAGAACGCTTCTGCAGTTCGGAGGCACCCTCGAGTTCGTGGTGGAGTCGGTCGAGCTGTCGATCGAGCTGGTTGATCCGTTCCCTCGACTGACCTGATTCCTGGAGCAGTTCCGCAACCTCATCCTGCCGCTGGGTGATTCCGAACAGGATGCCGGCCAGAGCGTGCGTATCGACGATGCCCGGTACGAGGAGCATGCCGTGATCCGGGTACAGCCGGTCGAGTTCGGTCGCGTCTCCGAGCAGCACGGCCGGAAGCCCCATCTCGCTCAGTGCCAGCAGGCCGAAGATCGTTTCACCCGGGGGGGGAGCATGGCTGAGATCGACCAGCACGGCATCGGCATGTTCGATCAGCAGGGCGTCGAGGTTGCCATGGGACGCAACGGTGATTTCCGGTGCCGGTCCGGCCGGCCACGCCGCAGCGACGGCGGCCGCGAGGCGGGTGGCCTTCGGCAGGGTGTACTCTGCGGCGAGCAGACAGATGTGCGTTCGATGGTCCAGAGCCGTACTCCTCGGCCCCGGTCGGATCAGGGGCCAGACCGACTATCGGCCCGTCTTCGGAGCTCCTTGAGCCCTTCGAGATCGAGTTCCACTTTCTGATTCGGGGCCAGCGAGAGGGCCTCGATGGTGCCGTTCGGCACCTCGATCGCGAATCGGGCGGGACTGCTGCTCCAGTAGTGCTTCAGTCGGGCCTGGTACGCGAGTTCGGACTCGTCGTCGGCTCTCGGAGGCTCGGCCTTCATCCGGTGGATGGTGATGATGTAGCCCCGTCCGTCCAGATAGAGCAGGTCGATGTCCATGAGGCAGTTGGCCATCCAGAACGAACGAATCTGATTGTCGGGAAAGATGAACAGCATCCCCTCGCCGTCGGGAAGCGATGTGCGGCCCATCAGTCCCCGGGCGATGGCGGCTTCGTTCATCGCCAGTTCCATCCTCCACGGGCGACCGCCCAGCATGATCGTTTCATGCGTGCGCATGGCGGGGGCGTCGGTGCATCCCCAGGCCAGAGCGGCCACGATGAGCATCAGCAGCCGAGCAGCCATGCGTGGTCCTCCTCGGAGAAGGTGATGGGGGAACGGGACATCCGATCCAACTCGAAGGTCTGCAGGAAATCATGCATCGTCATCTCCCTCCGGGCTCCGCCGCA
>CAJWBW010000167.1:0-4445 GCA_913020415.1 uncultured Phycisphaerae bacterium
GGGGTCAGTCGCCCGATGCTGCAGATGCGACGGGTCTCCGCCGCGAGATCCCGATTCCGCATGTGGGCGCTGATCTGCTGGCTCTGGACGTGTCCGATCACGTAGTCGGGCAGGTAGAGCGCGTGGGCCACCATGTGCTGGTACGCCGCGAGGATGTGGTAGGGGTCCGCTCCGAAGTCCTCGGCGTAGAAGCGATCCCAGAGTTCTCCGGCGATGCGTATCACCGCATCGCGGAAGGTGTCGGGAGTGCAGTCGGGATTGTCGTAGAGCCATCGCCAGGCGTGGAGATCGACCAGCGCCGGACCCGCGATCTGGCAGGCGGCCAGCATGGTCTGGATCGAATCGATCGCCCACGCGGGTGGCGCGTCCGCTTCCGGTTCGAGTCCCAGGACGTCGGCGGCCTTGGACTGGTAGAGGAACGCGAACGCCTCGGTGCACGCGGTGTTGGGGACGTTGCGCAGTGCGGGACGCGGAACCCAGTGGGTGGAGATGAGCTGTTCGAGGTTGTGTCCGAGTTCGTGCATCGCGGTATCGAAACCATCCCACCCCAGTTCGTCGGGCAGGCTGTTGGTGCGGAGCCAGGCCGAATACTCCGGCATCGCGGGCCGCATGGCGTGTCCGGATCCCCGCGCGATCTCCACCTGCACCCGACGGCCGAGGAACTCGGCGTCGTCGTCGGGGAACCCGAGTCCGCGCAGGATGTCGGGAAGCTTCTCCTGCATGCCTTCGTGATCACCGATTCGTTCCCGAACCAGCCGGTTCAGTTCCTCGGCCGATCGACCGGAGGTGATCTCATCGAAGTAGATGTCGTGGGCCTCCAGCGGTCGTCCGAGGATGGACCGCAGCAGTTCCGCGAGCCGCCGGCGGACCGGAGCGTCCAGGAGGGAGACCATCAGCGCTTCGACCTCCTCCTCGGGCATTTCCCGGGCCAGTTCGAACTTGCGGGCAATGGCGGTGGGATGCTCCGGATGGTGCCGGTCGTAGGCCTCGGCGATCCGGAAGTTGTCGAGCCATCGTTCGTAGCGGACCGGGCCCAGCAGCGGACCGGGGTCGTTGCCGTCCAACGTGTTGGCACGGGGATCCCAGGATGCGGTGGAACCCTCCATGACGGCGGTCGGGATCGTGCCGTCGATCTGCCGTTTCATCACCCACATCAGAGCCCGTTGGCAGGGCAGGCCGCCGTCGGCATTGAATCCGGCGCGGACCTCTTCGCGGATGAGCCAGTGCGCAAGCAGTCGTCGATCCTCGGCGAACCATTTCTTGCCGTGCTCGTCCACCATGTGGCCCACCGGCACGTGGAAGTTGGCCACCCACTGGTTGGCCCGGTGTCCGAGCTCGCGGGCCATGTCGTTCACATCCGCGGGAATCCGGGGGCCGAAGGCCTTGCCGATCCGGACGGCGGCCCATTCGTCGACCGACCAGTCGGCACCGTCGGCGATCATGGTGGCGAGATCCGGTCGCGGGAAGTTCAGCAGGGCGACGAAGGCGAGCTGCTGACGGTAGAGCTGATCGGAGAGATCCGGGGCCGGGTCGAAGGTGGCCATGAGGTCGTCGAGTCCTTCGAATCGTTCGCCGCGAAGGTCGCTCCAGCGGCGCAGGTCCCGTCGGATCTCGCCCAGATGGCCTCCCACCGATCCGAGGAAGGTCTCGAACCGATCCAGCAACCGGATTCGATCCTGTTCACCCGCGACGAACCACCGGGTGCAGAACGCCTCGAACGCCTCCTGATTCCCGTCCTCGGCGGTCCAGCGGAGGGCGACGCGGTCGACGCCGGATCGGATGCGCTGCTCTTCGGCTGCGCCGTGCCGTTCGATCAGCCGTGCAACGATGGAATCGGTCTTGATGGTGGAGGGTGCGATGGTCGACGTGGTCATGGTTCCGGACTCCCGAGATGGTCTGATGGCCTGGATCGCCATGATAGGCCAACGGGGAGTCAGGACGTGGAGGTGGGATTCTGGCTGGCCTTGATCGACTCGAGTGGAACGCCGGCCAGTCGTCCGACCAGCCGCTCGCAGCTCATCAGCACGGACCGGATCAGGCCGGACCACAGCAGGGTGAGGAGCCCGAGGAAGACCAGTCCCAGGGATCCCGGTGGAAAGACGAACATCAGTCCGAACGCCAGAATCGCCTCGAAGACCAGCAGGGTCATCATCACGTAGGGAAACGCTTCCCGGGCGGCTCGGATGAGCTGGTAGATCCACATGGTGTCCATTGTAGGAAGCAGGCTCGTCCCAGCGGGCGGATGATGGGACTATCTAGTAGGATCGGACCGGTTCGAGTCAGGAGATCCTCATGGCACTCAGTCGAGATCCATCCTCACGCATGATTGCTGGCGTCTGCAGCGGTATTTCCCGCGAGTACGGCTGGGATCCCACCGTGATTCGACTTCTCACCGTGATTCTGGCCCTGGTCACGGCCGTGCTGCCGTTCATCGTGGTGTACGTGATCCTCTGGATCATCATGCCCGAAGCGTCCTGAATTCCTCGAATGCGGTCTTCCGGTCGGTCCGTTCGCACGGACTGACGGATGTCCGATGCGCTGATTGATGCAGTTTTGAAATCAACGTGAATGGGAACGACCGGTTCGTTGATTGATCTCTGTGAGAGGCCGGTGCGGGCATGGACGCCTTCCGCCGGTCGGGCTCGTGGAGAGGGCCGCATCGCGGATCTCCGGAGCGAGAGACCGAGTGAGTTCTGTGGAAATGGCGAGGCCAACGGGCCTCCACGCGATCGAACCCCTCAGACTCCCGAAGGACAACCAGATGAACAGCATGAAGAACGGCGCCCATGTCGCCGCCGTGATCACTGTCGCCCTGCTCGGCGTCCCCGATGTCGCCAGCAGCGAGGTGACCCCCCAGCACGCGAACGTACACCCGGACAACACCATCGACATCCTCGACCTGCTCCAGATCGTCGGGTCCATGCACGAATACTGCGAATGCCCCGAGGATGTGAACGGTGACGGCCAGGTCAACGTGACCGACATCCGTCAGGTCATCATGTTCTGGGGCCAGACCGTCGATCCGATCGAGCCGGAGACGGATGACGGCGCATCGGAGATCCCCGACGTCGATCAGCATGCCGAAACCGTCTACGCAGGACCGGATCCCGTCCTGCTGGATGGAATCTACTACGACGCACTGTCCCGCAACCGGAACCGCGCGGAACTGGGCATCGAACTCGAGCAGGGGTGGCGGACCCGTGCGCACAATCGCGAATACGGCATCGACGTGCTTCCGTACGCCTATGGAGGCGGCGTGGACTACAACGCGGACATGACCTATTCGGCCACGGATCTTCAGCGTTTCGAAGACTGGCTCGACGAGCACGTACCCAACGGCTACACGGGACCCGTCGTGCTGGACATGGAGGGTGAATGGTGGGTTCGGATGTCGAACGCCACCGAGTCGGAGATGGCCGAGATCATCGACTTCTACATCCAGGGGCTCGAATACGCCGAGGCCCTGCGCCCGAACGCCAAGTTCGGCTACTGGGGGCTTCCCAAGAAGCACATGACCGTGGACCACTACACGGGGCCGTCGATGGCACGACTGCTGCAGGCTTCGGGTGCGATCTTTCCCGACACCTACGAGACGAATCCGGGGCGGGACGACAGCACGCGGCTGAAGAAGCACGTGGAACGCTGCATCGAGCTGGTGCGGGGCGAGGTTCCCGTCTACACGCAGATGTTTCCCCGCCACCGCAACGCCGAGACCCGCCAGTGGTGCTACTACTTCGATGACGACGAGTTCCTGCGGGACCAGGCCCGTGCATCGCTCGACGCCCGCTGGGTCGATGCCCGGGGCCGCACGCACCGGGTCGCAGGGATTGCCGTCTGGGACTACTACAACTACGTCCGTCTGTACCACGACGACTGGCACGATCTTTCGAACCGGGAGATCTCGGCGCTGTGGAACGAGATCGATGCCCGGCACGTCGAACTCTACGGGGCGCTTCGCCGTCTGGTCTCGGAATACGCAGTCGCAGGAGACGCCGTGGCCGATGGTGCCAAGCCGGTGGCCCGTGAGCTGCCCGCCCGACCCAAGCGCTTCGCCCAACGTCGGCCTGCGCAGAAGCTGCAGAAGGCGCAGTCTGTGAAGCGGACTGTCCGAACCACGTCCTCTTCGGGACGAGGAACGCGTGGCAAGACTCGCTAGAGCCGCCAACGTTTCCATGTCTTCGGACGGCCGGAAGTCAGTGGGGGCTTCCGGTCGTCCGGCACATGGTGGCCAACTGGCGATAGCGCTGGTGCGTCGCGGATGCGATGTCGATCGAGAGGGTGAAGCCCTTCCAGCCGTCCAGCAGACCTCCCTTGAGCAGGAAGGATCGGACGAAGGCCCACGTTCCGCGGGCGACGGCGGTCGCCCGCGTGGCTCGTTTTCCCGCCGCAAAGGCCGATTCCGCCCCCAGGCGGGCGTAGCGTCGGGACTTGTCGTGCATCTCGGC
>CAJWBW010000168.1:0-4430 GCA_913020415.1 uncultured Phycisphaerae bacterium
GGTGGAAGGACGGCTCCGGTGGCCTGACTCCATCCCATCCCTCCACGTACAGCCGCGCATTGCTCTTTCGGATACCGAGCGTGCTCTCGCCGCTGCGGCGGATCGTGATGCTGCGAGGGGTATGTCGGAGGCTGTCACGAAGTCGTCCCCGCGCGGACAACCACAGGACCAGCGGCGACTCGTCCTCCAGCACGACCTTGATGTTCGAGTCGAGCTTGCGCGACTCCTTCACCGTGAATGTGACGGGCAGTTCCATGCGCGCGCCGGGCTCGAGAAAGGGTTCGCCGGGCCCCGCCCAGGTGCAGCCGCAGCTCGGAACCGTCTTCAAGATGCGCAACGGACGATCCGTGGTGTTCTCCAACACGAAGGTGTGCTCGACCGTCGCGTCGGGAGGATCGATGAGGACCACGCCGAAATCGTGCCGCTCCGAATCGGTCGGTTGCAACGGCGACGCCATGGCCAGTTGCAGGATCCACCAGCCAAGCAGGAACACCCCGGAACCCAGCAGAAGAATGCTGATGACCTGCATCGGCCGGAATCGGCGGGATGGTGTTGCGGAAGGTTCGCCCGTACTCATGGTGGCAGATCATAGGTCCTCAGCCGTCGCTCGGCCCCCTGCACACTGCCATGCTGGCAGACGCACCCCCGTTGACGGGCCGTGAACCGGGGTGGTTGGTGGCACGGCAGTTGCACCTTTCCGGGGGGGTCGGAACCGATCCGATCCCCGCATGGAGGACACCCATGAATCTCGAACAACTCACGACCCAGGCCAGACAGGCCATCTCGACATCCCAGTCCATCGCCACCGAACTGCAGCATGCGGAACTGCTCCCGCTGCACGTGCTGTCGGCGCTGCTCGACGACGGAGACCGGTCCGGACTCGCCGGCTCGATCATCAGCCGCTGCGGTTCGGACCCCGCCGCGCTGCGCGATGTGGTGACGGCCGAACTGAATCGGCTGCCCACGATCAACGCATCCGGTGGACACCTGCCCCGGACCTCCCCCGCCTTCATCACCCTCATGAACAACTCCGCGGCATTGGCGAAGTCGATGCAGGACCAGTACGTCTCGGTGGAGCACCTGCTGCTCACCCTCGCCGACGACAGCGATCCCGCTCGCGACGCCATCGAAGCGGTCGGACTGAACGCGAAGTCGATCCGCACCGCCGTCGACGCCATCCGCGCCAGCAGCGGCGTCTCGAACATCACCGACCCGGGCGCCGAGTCCAACTACGAGGCCCTGTCGAAGTACGCGATCGATCTCAATGAACTCGCCTCCTCGGGCAAGCTCGACCCGGTCATCGGCCGCGACGAGGAGATCCGCCGCTGCATGCAGGTCCTGAGCCGACGGACCAAGAACAACCCCGTCCTGATCGGCGAGCCCGGCACCGGCAAGACCGCCATCGCCGAGGGCCTGGCCCTGCGCATCGTCAACGGCGACTGCCCCTCGGGCATGCGCGAGGCCCGCATCATGGCCCTCGACGTCGGGCAGCTCCTGGCCGGCACGAAGTTCCGCGGCGAGTTCGAGGAGCGGCTGAAGTCCGTGCTCCGCGAGGTCACCGCCGCCGACGGCCGACTCATCCTGTTCATCGACGAACTGCACACCATCGTCGGCGCGGGCGCCGCCGAGGGCTCCGTCTCCGCCGGCAACCTGCTGAAGCCGGCGCTGGCCCGCGGCGAACTCCGCTGCATCGGCGCCACCACGCTCGACGAGTACCGCCAGCACATCGAGAAGGACGCCGCGTTCGAACGCCGGTTCCAGCCGGTGTTCGTCGAGGAACCGTCCGTCGAGGACACCATCGCCATCCTGCGCGGACTCAAGTCCCGCTACGAGGCGCACCACGGGGTGCGGATCCAGGACGGGGCACTGGTCGCCTCCGCCACGCTCTCGCACCGCTACATCGCCGACCGGTTCCTGCCCGACAAGGCGATCGACCTGCTCGACGAGGCCTCCTCGAAGCTCCGGCTGGAGAACGACTCCATGCCCGTGGAACTCGACGAGCTCCGACGACGGATCATGCAGCTCGAGATCGAGCGCGAAGCGCTGAAGCTCGAGAAGGACAGCGGTTCGAAGGAACGGCTGCAGCGGGTCGAATCCGAATTGTCGGACCTCGAGGACCGCAACCACACCCTCACGGCGCAATGGGACATCGAGAAGTCCGAACTCGACGAGATCCGCGACGTGAAGGAGACCATCGACACCGCCGGCATCGAGCTCGAGCAGGCGCAGCGACGCAACGACCTCGAGACGGCCGCCCGCATCCAGTACGGCACGCTGCCGGAACTGGACAAGCGGCTCGAAGCCGCCGAAGCCAAGCTCGCCGAGCGGACCCGTGAGGGTCGCACGCTCGTCCGCGAGGAGGTCGACGCCGAACAGATCGCCGAGGTCGTCGGCGCGTGGACCGGCATTCCCGCCGCCCGCCTCGTCGAAAGCGAGCGTGAGCGTCTGCTCCGCATGGACGATGAACTGCGCCGGCGGGTCGTCGGCCAGGACGAGGCCGTCGCCGCCGTCTCCGACGCGGTCCGCCGCAACCGGGCCGGCCTCGACGAGACCAACCGACCGATCGGTTCGTTCCTGTTCCTGGGCCCCTCGGGCGTGGGCAAGACCGAACTGTGCAAGGCGCTGGCCGAGTTCCTGTTCTCGACCGAGGATGCGATCGTCCGCATCGACATGAGCGAGTACATGGAGCAGCACGCCGTCGCGCGGCTCATCGGAGCGCCTCCCGGCTACGTCGGCTACGAGGAAGGCGGCCGGCTCACCGAAGCCGTGCGTCGTCGCCCGTACTCCGTGGTCCTCTTCGACGAGATGGAGAAGGCGCACCCGGACGTGAGCAACATCCTCCTGCAGCTGCTGGAGGACGGTCGGCTCACCGACGGCCACGGTCGCACCGTGGACTTCACCAACACCATCGTCGTGATGACCAGCAACATCGGCTCGTCCCAGCTGCTGGAGATGGCCGAGTCCGGCGCCGTCGAGGCCGAGATCGAGGCCCACATGCGCGAGCTCCTGAAGAAGACGCTCCGGCCCGAACTGCTGAACCGGATCGACGACACGCTCGTCTTCCACCGGCTCGACAAGACCGAGCTGCGACGCATCGCGTCCATCCAGGCCGCAACCCTCGCGAACCGCATGGCCGCCCGCGGTCTCACGCTCGACATGACCGACGCCGCCCTCGACGCCCTCGTGGCCGAGGGCTGGGATCCCCACTTCGGGGCCCGCCCGATGCGTCGCGTCCTGCGGCAGCGGATCGAGAACGAGATCGCCTCGCGCATCCTCGCCGGCGACATCGACGAGGGCGACACCATCCGCGTCGACGCGGACGGCGAGACCTTCCGGTTCGAGACCGTCCGCGACGCGGCCTACGAACCGACGAGCTCCGAGTAACTCTCTCCCACCGGCCCGCCACCTCCTCAACCCCGGCGGGCCGGACGCTCTCCCGATACGGCCCTCGTCACCACGACGAGGGCCGTATTCCATTTCCGACCTCCCGGTCGTCTACCATGTCGCCATGCGCACCTTCCTGCTGATCGCTTCCGCCCTCACGCTCCCCGCCTGCCACTCGCAGCTGCAACCGCCGGCCGAACGCCTCGCCGGCACCTGGTCCAGCACCTACGACGGCACGGTGATCCAGATGATGGCCGAGGACGACACCCACGGCGCCTACGTCGTGCGGGCGGCGGATGAACCGATGCAGCTCATCGCCGGCTCGTACACCGCCACGGAAACGCACATCGTGTTCAACGACGAGACGGGACCGTGCGAAGGCACGGCGGGCCGCTACGAATTCGCCATCCTCTCCACCTCAATGCAGTTCGACCGGCTCGACGACGACTGCACCGGACGCGACGACATCGTCACCGGCGGGGCTTGGGTCCGCGTGTTCGCGGCGGATCCGAAGACCGACGCCGATTCGGATCGTCGCTGATCAGATGTCGCGGGCCAGCGCGAGGTACGAACGGTAGTTCGCCTCGACCTCGGCCATGGTGTCGCCGCCGAACTTCTCGATGAAGGCCTTCGCCACCTCGAATCCGACCACGTTCTCCATGACCACGCTCGCCGCCGGCAGGGCGCACACGTCGCTGCGTTCGTAGTCGCTGCGCTCCGTCTCCTTCGACTGCAGGTTGATGCTGGGCATCCCCTGCAGCAGCGTGCTGATGGGCTTCATCGCACCGCGGACCACGATCGGCATGCCGTCGGTCATGCCGCCCTCGAGTCCGCCGGCGTGGTTGCGGGGCCGGGTGAAGCCGAGGCACGGTTCGTCGCGACGCGTCGCGTCGTACTCGATCGGATCGTGCACCTCGGAACCGCGATGCCGTGCGACCTCCTTGCCCAGTCCGATCTCCACGCCCTTGAAGGCCTGGATGCCCATCACCGCGCCGGCGATCCGGCTGTCCAGCTTCTCGTCCCAGTGCATGCAGGAGCCCAGTCCG
>CAJWBW010000169.1:0-4418 GCA_913020415.1 uncultured Phycisphaerae bacterium
TACGTCCCCGTCGAGGCGAACCGCGTCGAGTGGGGCAATCTGGCCCAGGTGATCCAGTGGCTCTTCGAGTCGGGCATCAGGAAGATCGCCCAGGCCTCGGTCTTCATGCTCGAGGCGTTCGGCCAGTACCGTCCCACCAACGACCTGGTCAACGGCCTGGTGGTCCCCTGGGGGAAGGTTCTTGGTAGTTTCCTGCGACTTGCCGTGATCTGGTCGGGACTTTCGCTCGTACTGGGCTACGTCGTCCTTCGAAATCGTCAGTTGGCCATCTACAGCGGGGGGCAATCCTGAGTCCGTCCCATGACCCGTGACCGCATCATCCAGCTCTGTTCCCTCGGCGTCATGCTCGTCGCGTTCGTGGCGTCCGGCCTGCTGCTGCCGTCGATCCTCAGGAAGTCCGAGGAGCGTGGGCTCCGTTACACGGACGTCAGTGTCGACGGGGCGCCTCCGTTCGTCGCCCTGGGGACCGCGATCGGGGCCTTCCGCGGCCTGATCGTCGACTACCTCTGGATCAAGGTCAACCTGATGAAAGAGCAGGGGCTCTACTACGAGGTGATGGCGGACGCGGATCTGATCACCAAGCTGCAGCCCCGTTTCGCTCCGGTCTGGTCGTTCCATGGTCACAACATGGCCTACAACATCTCGGTCGCGACCAACACTCCCGAAGAGCGGTGGGAATGGGTGAACGCCGGAATCCGACTGCTGCGGGACGAGGGTCTGAAGATGAACCCGCAGGATCTGCTCCTGCACAAGGACCTCGCCTTCTGGCATGCCCACAAGCTGGATGGTGTGAGTGATGACGCCCATCTGTTCTACAAGCTCGAGTTCGCCAAGATCTGGCACAGCCTGCTCGGTGAGCCGCCGGCCGAGGAGGATGAGCGGGTCGAATGGATCAAGTCGATTGCCGATGCGCCGGCCACGCTGCAGCAGGCCGAGGCCGAAGCGCCGGGAGTGCTGGAACTCGTCGATCGGCTCACGAACGACTTCGCCGCCTTCCAGACGGAGGGCGAGCGGTTCGAACTCGACGACCGGTTCCTCGCGACGATGTCGTGGTGGCTCGCGATCAATCAGGACTCCTATGTCGCCCGCGAACTCGGTGCGGCCGCCGATCTGAGGGCCCGCAACGACCGGTTGTTCCTGGCGCTCGACGCCCTGTGGAACGATCCGGCCTACGAAGAGGCCTGGAAGACGCTCCTGCGCTACGTGCGTCGCAGGGTGCTGATCGATGAATACAACATGGATCCGCAACGGATGTACGAGTACACCCGTGATCTGGGACCGATCGATTGGCGCCATCCGCAGGCGCACGCCCTCTACTGGGCCCGAAAGGGGACCCAGGAGGCGGAGTCGCGAATGAATCCCGACGAGGTCTACCACCTCATCAACAACGATCGACTCCAGATCCAGGCCCTCCAGGGGTTGGCCCGCAACGGGCGGATCCACTTCGACATCTTCGAGCAGTCCATTCCCGGTCGATTCCCCGAACCACGATTCATCGACACGATCGACGGGATGTTCGAAGATCTCTACACCAAGTACTTCGAAGCACGCGGTGCCGGTGGTGAGACCTTCATCATCTTCATCAAGAACTTCCTGAGTTCCTCGATCCGCGAGCTCTACCGCCAGGGAGAGATCGAGCGGGCCCAGGAACTCATGGACCGGCTCGACGCCCTGTTCGGACGCGGGGGATTCCCTCCCAACAACCAGTATGCCATGCCGCTGGACATCTTCGTCGCAAACGAGACGCGGGGCGAATACGACCGGCAGCCACACCTCGCAACCAGCGATGTGGCGGCCTCGCTCCGCTACGGATTCCGGGTGGGTGTCGGGCAGAACCGGCCCGAGGTGTACAAGGAGGCGGTCAAGTTCGCCCGTGAGGTCACCGACTACTACCGGAACCACAAGTTCATCGACTACTCCACCAAGCTGGGGTCGGATCGCATGCGTGACATCCTCGGCGAACTCGACTTCAGTGCCGAGATCGCATTCCTGCAGCTGATGATGGATCCGACGATTCCGATGGAGGAGCGGATGACCATCTGGGCCCAGGTCGACGAGCTGGAGCCGCAGGTCCGTCTTCGCACCTACGATCGTCTCGAGGCGGAACTCAAGCGGCAGTTGGGAATCCATCCCCTTGGCCGGTCGATCACCATGGCCGAGGGATTTCCGGAGCCCCCGGGTCTGGATGCCTTCCGGCAGCAGATGGCGAGAGAGCGTGCTTTGGAGGCCCAGGAGGCCCAGCAGGCACGTCCCGAGGACGTCGAACGTCGTTGATCGTTCAGCGGGCCTGTCGGACCCGGTTCCGCAGGCATCCGATCCCTTCGATCTCGACCTCGCACTCGTCACCGTCGGCAAGCCACACGGCAGGATCACGTCGTGAACCCACGCCTCCCGGTGTCCCGGTCAGCAGTACCGTGCCCTTGAGCAGGGTGGTGCCGCGGGAGAGTTCCGCCAGCAGCATCGCGACGGGAAAGATCATGTCCGCCGTCGTGGCCTCCTGCATGATCTCGCCATTGAGCCTCGAGACCAGATGCAATGCCTGCGGATCCGGGATGCTGGTTCCGGGGACGAACGAACCCAGGGGACAGAAGGTGTCGAAGCTCTTGCCCCGGTTCCACTGGCCATTGGAACCCTCACGCTGCCACCAGCGGGCGGAGACGTCGTTGGCCGCCGCGTAGGACACCGTGTCCAGCACCTCGGATTCGTCTGCGTCGCACAGGTCGCGGCCCAGCATGACCGCGAGTTCCCCCTCGAAGTCGACCTGTGGTCCGTGTTCGTCGCAGATCGGGGGAAGCACGATCTCATCACCATCGCCGACGACGGAAGCCGGATTCTTGAAGAAGATGGTCGGGCGTTCGCGGGGCGTGTCGCCCATTTCCCGGGCGTGGGCGTCGTAGTTCCGACCGATGCACCAGATGGCGGGTGGGGGATTCATTGTTCGTCCTCGCAGTGTTCGTGCAGGGAGGGGACGGGGTCCCATCCACCCGAACCCAGCGGGTGGCACCTTGCCAGCCTGCGGACCGTGAGCCATGTCCCGCGGACCGCCCCGAACCGTTCGATTGCCTCGATGCCGTAGTTCGAGCAGGAGGGCTGGAACCGGCAGTGCTTGCCGAGGAATGGGCTGCCGACCGCCTGGTACACCCGGATCCCACCGATCAGGGCCATTGCGGCGGGGCTCCGCCGGCGCGGGGTCATGAGTTCGTGGCTGGAGCGTTCGCTGTCCATCGTGCGTGCAGTGCCTCGGCGGCGTCTCGCAGGGCCTGGTCGTATCGATCCTGGGTCATGGGCTCGTGCGGCCGAACCGTGACCACCAGATCATACCCGGCGGGTAGATCGTGCTGGAGTCGGCGGAATGCATCGCGAAGCCGCCGCTTGACCCGATTCCGGATGACCGCATTTCCCACCTTTCTCGGGACCGAAAGGCCGAGCCGGGTGGTTGCACATGATCCGAGAGCATGGACGAGCAGGGGACCACGCCGCACCGAGTATCCGTTGTCGTACACCCTGACGAACTCCGCCGGACGAAGTATTCGTCGTGCGCGTGGGAATCCGAATCGGTTCGAAGCCTTCATGACGTGATTCATTCCCGGTCCAGTTCGACCTGATACGCCTGCATCAACCGCTTTCTGGTGATGACTCCGACGGGGTGTTCGATGTCCTGTGCATCGAACACGGGGAGCGATTCGACGTCGTTGTGCGAGAACTTCTCGATGACGGTGTCCAGGGTGTCGTCGGTGGTGATGGTGGGCAGGTTGCTTCGTTCCAACTCGTGCACCTGCAGCAGGGGAATGGCCTCGCGGTGGATGAGGGCGGACTTCAGATCGTCCGAAGTCACCATGCCGGCGTAGATGCCGTGCTGGTCGACGACGATGATGTCGCTCGTGCTGTGCTCCTCGCTGAGGTCCATGAGCTTCTGGGCCGAGTCCTCCTCGGCCACGACGACCGGCTCCCGAAGGGAGACATCGCTGACCGTGAGTCGCCTCAGGATGGTCAGGTCGCTCATGACGCCCACGCGGATGCCCATGTCGCGAAGGCGTGAGGTGTAGATGCTGTTGCGGTTCAGCGATCGGGCCACCACGGTGCTGACCACGGCGGCGAACATCAGTGGCAGGATGACCTGGTAGCTCTGTGTCAGTTCGTAGACGATCAGGATCGCAGTCAGGGGAGCGTGTGTGGTTCCGGCCAGCACTGCGGCCATGCCCACGAGAGCGAGGTGGGCCGGGGATCCGTTGGGCAGCCAGCCGATCGATTCCAGGACGAGTCCGAGCAGGCCACCCAGAGCGGCCCCGATCAGGAGCGAAGGGGCGAACATCCCGCCGGCTCCGCCGGATCCGATGGTGAGACTGGTTCCCACCACCTTCAACAGCAGCAGCAGACCGACCAGCAGGATGAGGGTGGCCAGCGATCCGTCCGGCTCG
>CAJWBW010000170.1:0-4418 GCA_913020415.1 uncultured Phycisphaerae bacterium
AAGGTCGCCAAGAAGAAGACGGCCAAGAAGAAGACCAAGCGGCGGTGAGCATGCAGCCGCTGCGTCTTTCGGCCCTCGCGGCGATCGTCATGGTGAGCTCCCTCGCCATGTCGCAGGAGGACGATTCATATCGGGTCGATGTGGATCTCATGCAGCTCACCTTTTCCGACATGCTGACCTTCGGGATGGTGGATGGTTCCGGCATCCCCCCCGACGTCGTTCCGCAGCGGCGACGCAATCAGAGCGCAAAGCTGTACATCCTCGGCCGCGAAGCCCAATCCCGCGGCGAGCGAGGAGACGCGGCGAAGCTGTATCGAATGGCTGCGGAGCGGGATCCTTCGAACGCCGCCGCCTGGGAGGAACTCGGCGACCTCCAGTTCCAGATCGGACGACACCACCTGGCGGTGGATGCATGGAGCAAGGCCCTGCTCACCGATGAGCACGAACAGCTGCTGATGAAGTGCGGAATGCTCGAGTCCGAACTCGGTCTGGTGGATCGTGCCGCAGAGCATCTCCTGCGTCGTCGCCTGCTGCTGGACGAGGCCCTGCCCGTCGATCAGGAAACGGTGGTTCAGGACGTGACGCTGCGTCGATGTCTCCGTCGTCTCGGCAATGTGGATCTCGTTCGAAGTCTGGATCTGGAGATCGACAGTCTGCTTCGGGAGATGGCTTCGCGATCCATCTGCACCCCGGAAGCGGGAAAGCGGTGGATGCAGATGGTGCAGGATCTCTTCCTGGGCGGTGATCCCGGGGCGGCCCGCGCCGCGTCCGCCAGCAGGCTGTTGCACGGGTCCCTTGCGGGGCAGTACGGACCCTGGATCGCTGCGAATCTGAAGACGCGATACATCCTGCTGGATGCGGTGCTGGGTGGAGATGGCCGGGCTGCCATCGATCTGCTGGAGCACCTCGAAGAGCTCGGCATGCTGAGGGGATTGCCGCCGGATTGGCGCAAGCAGACGACTCTGGCCACCGCTCTCTACGAGGCGGGTGTGGACTATTCATCGTTGGGCAACCAGGATGCCGCCAACCAGCTGCTGGCCGAGGTGCTCGTCCACGATCCGACGCACATTCTGGCCAGGAACAATCTCGGCTACGCCGCGATCGAACGGGGTTCGATCACGCCCGCCATGGTCGACATGATCGACGCAGCGCTGGCGGATGCACGAAGGACCGGTGCAGAATCCCTTCCGCAGGTGCTGGATACCGTGGCGTGGCTTCGCTACATGCAGGGTCATCTCGTCTCGGACGACCACGCCAGTGGTGCCATCGAGTTGCTGCAGGAGGCGATCGGACTGCTGGAGGAGCCGGATCCCGTCATCTTCGATCATCTCGGTGACGCGCTGTGGCTGGCCGGTCGGCACGAGGAGGCGGTGGACGCCTGGATGGAGTCCCTTCGTCGTCTGAACGACCCGGCGTTCAAGGAGAACATGTTTCGCAACCTGGACATGCTGCAGGGGATGATCTGGCAATTCCCTGTCGTCGAATCCTCGGAGTTGTATGATCGCGAATACGGAGGTCTGCTGCGTCGCCTCGTCGAAAAGTTGACGGCGGTCGAACAAGGCGGGACTCCGCCCGTTGCAGAGCGGATTCTATTCATCAGGTAATCGATCGAAGGGATCTTTGGAACCATGGCTGGACACAGCAAGTGGGCGAACATCAAGCACCGCAAGGCCCGACAGGATGCGGTCAAGGGCAAGGCATGGTCCAAATGCAGTCGGGCCATCATGGCGGCGGTGAAGCAGGCCGGACCGGATCCGGACGTGAATCTCAAGCTTCGCTACGCCATCGAGGACGCCAAGAGCGTCAACATGGCCAAGGATACGATCGAAAAGGCGATCAAGAAGGCCAGTGGTGAAGGCAGTGACGGAGCCAGTTACGAGGAGATCCGCTACGAGGGGTACGGACCGGGTGGCGTGGCCGTCATCGTGGACTGCCTGACCGACAACGTGCAGCGTACGGCCCCGGAACTCCGGCGTGCGTTCGAGAAGCACGGTGGCAACCTTGCCAAGCAGGGCGCGGTCTCCTTCGGATTCCAAACCAGGACCGTCATTCTCATCGAGTCGTCGCAGATCGAGGAGGACAAGTTGATGGAACTGGCCATGGACGCCGGGGCGGATGACATCTCGGGCGAGGAGGGGGTCTGGGAGGTGACCGGATCGCCCTCGGACTTCATCCCGCTCAAGGAGGCGATCGACGCCGCGGGCATCCAGGTCACGTCCGCGGAGGTCACGATGGTTCCCGACTCGATGGTGTCCTGCGATGCCGAGGGCGGGCGGAAGGTGCTCCGCATGCTCGATGCGATCGAGGAAAGCGACGACGTCCAGAAGGTCTACACCAACGCCGACATTCCCGCCGAGGCGATGGAGGGATGAGCTCCGGGAAGGTGCGTCGGTCGACCAGCTTCCACGGTCGCGTGCAGGGGGTGGGATTCCGCGCCACCGTGCAGTCGATCGCACGGATGCATCGGGTGTCAGGTTGGGTCCGCAACGAAGCCGATGGAAGTGTCCGTTGCATCGCCGAGGGCATCGGGACCGATCTGGATGCATTTCATGATGCGATCCTCGTTCGAATGGACGCATTCGTCACGTCGTACCGTTCCTCCGAATCGGAAGCATCGGATGAATACCGGGCATTCGTCATTCGGGACTGACCGGTACCCGCTACTCGGCTAGGATGCCTGCATGATGATTTCCGCCAGGATCACTGTGCTCACCCTGGGTCTGGTGCTGACCGGATGCGGTGTGAAGGCCGACTTCGGTGATCGGCCGACCGAACAGGTCTGGCGTGCGTTGCAGGCCGTGGCGGAGCAGCCCGACTACGACCACGAGGACTACACGAAGCGGTGGACCGTCGTCGAGAACATCGTGACGATCGACGAGGCCGACCGCCGGATCGACATCCACCGCGAGCTCGAGCGGGTGCTGGTTCGCCCCCGATCGAATCCGCTGCATCAGGAAGTGCACTGGTCGATCCAGGTGACGCTGCTTCCGGGCAACGAGGTCCTGTTCGAGAGCGTCGATCCCGAGATTCCGTCGCATGTGCAGTTCGAGGCGGAGCGCTACTTCACCTCGGTTCGGAGGTTGCTTGCGGGACTTCCGCCCCCCGAACACATCCGCGGTCGCATGCGTGTCGATCCGATCGACGTGGAGGAAGGATCCTGATCTCCGTGGGGAATCGGGGACCGGGCCTCCATGCTGCTTGCACTCGCAATCCTGCTCGCCTTCGGACTGCTGTACTGGATCGTCCAGTCGGTGCTGCTGGTGCGGACGCTGCTGGTGCTGCCGGTCCTCCAACCGGACGGGTCCACCGGCGCCGAGTCACCGCTGGTCTCGGTGATCATTCCGGCCCGCGATGAACAGGCGGTCGTCGAGTCGGCGGTCCGAAGCCGTCTGCGGGACCCGGATCCGTGCCTCGAGTTCATGTTGATCGACGATCGATCCAACGATGCGACCGGACTGATCATGGATCATCTTGCGGAGACGGACCCCCGGGCCCGTGTCGATCATGTGCAGCAGCTGCCGGACGGTTGGCTCGGCAAGGTGAATGCAATGCGTGTCGGGGCGCAGCATGCCACGGGAGACTGGCTGCTGCTCAGCGATGCCGATGTGCATGTCGTACCCGGTGCCGTGCGTGGTGCGGTCAGACTTGCGGAATCCCACGGTGCCGATCATCTGGCGTGCATTCCTTCGATCCGCAGCCGAAGCGTGGGCATGAACTTCTGCCTCGCGCCGTTGCAGCGGGCGTTGATCCTGCTGACGCGTCTCTGGTCGGTGCAGGATCCGAATTCCAGTGCCGCGATGGGCGTGGGGGCGTTCAATCTGGTGCGTCGGACCGTCTTCGAGGAGGCGGGAGGCTTCGACTCCCTGCGCATGGAGGTGCTCGACGACGTCGGGGTCGGTGTCATGATCAAGCAGCACGGGGGCCGCACCATGACCGCGTTCGCAGCGGACTGTCTCCGGATCGCCTGGTACGACCGGTTCGGCGACTTCGTCCGGGGGATCGAGCGTGGGGCCGCGAAGCTGCCGCCACGGTGTCCACGCTGGATGCTGGCCCTGGTGGTTCTTCTTCTGACCGCACTGGATCTTGCGCCGTTTCTCGCCCTGTCGATCGCATGGTTCATGCCCGGATTCGCCTGGATTGCAGTCATCTCGGCCGCCTGGGTCGTCGGCCTGTCGGTCGCGGTCGCCGTGCGATTCGGGACGAGCCCGCTCTTTGCGATCCTGGTTCCCTTGAACACCGTCCTGGCGGGACTGGTGGGGATGCGGATCATGCTTCGCAGCGCCCGAGACGGACGCATCGACTGGCGTGGAAACGAGTACACCGTGGAAGCCCTCCAGGCGGGCCAGCGCATCAGCTTCGAACGCAACGAGACAGGGGAGAGCCCGTGATCGGACCCTCCCCTGCACTTGAACCTTGAG
>CAJWBW010000171.1:0-4409 GCA_913020415.1 uncultured Phycisphaerae bacterium
CTGCCGGCGACCGGTCAGTCCGCAGGATCGTGAATCGGAACTCTTCGTCGAGGGCGTGTCGTGTCCCTTCTGCCATGCACGGACCACGGCGAGTCAGAAGGCGAATTATGCACAGCGGCAGCGTCAGATGGATCTGGCGAAGCAGCGTGGGGAACGCCATCTCGGCCGATGAACGGCCGGGTGATGGGAGGGGGCCCGATGCGAATCGTGATCGCGATGCTGATTGCACTGGTCGGTGCGCGGCTGTCGCTGGATCTCTCCCCGGAACTTCGTCGAGCCTCTGAAGTGGGGATTTCGATCCTGTCGCTGGTCCTGGTCCAGGGGTGGGTCCTGCAGTCCATGCTGGCATGGTCGACCGGCCAATCGGTGTCGATGCGTGCCGCCTGCAGTTCCTGTGCCTTGGTCATGTTCATCGGGGCGATGCTCACCCTGCTGCTGGTCTTTCTGCTCATGGCCGTTCTGGGCACGGCCGCCCGCGACATGTCGTTCATGGTGCTCCCTCTGGTCAATGCCGTGGTGAGCATCCTGATGTACCGCTCCATCGTCACGTCCGGATTCTGCGAACGCCGGCTGGGGGTGCCCACGCCCGCTTCGGTGCATGGTCTGGTCATTGCCCTGGCCATGACCATGATGCAGTTGCTGCTGTATGTTCTGGCCTATCTCCTCTTGCGGCCCTGACCCTCCTCGACTTCTTCGAAAGGCATCATCATGCTCGCAGCCTGTGCCGTCTCAATCATGCTGGCCGGTGTCCAGCCCGCCGTACCGGGGAATGATTCCCTGCGGATCATGGCGTGGAACGTCCTGCACGGCTCGAACGACGTCGATCGTGGCCCCGAAAAGACGCTGGCCGTCATCGAGGCGTCCGTCCCCGATGTGATCCTGATGCAGGAGAGCTACGACATCGACGGCGATCGTCCGAAGCTGGGCGAGTGGCTGTCGGAACAGCTCGGCTGGAATTACCACCAGTCGGACAGTCCGCATCTCTGCGTGCTGACGCCGCTGGAGATGGAGGCCACGTTCTTCCACCATCCCTGGCACGGAGTCGGGGCCAGGCTCACGGATGCGAAGGGTCGATCCTTCCTCGCCTGGAGCATCTGGCTCGACTACCGCGCGTACATCACCTACGAACTCCGCGACAACCCGGACATGTCCGATGCCGAACTGCTCGCGGCCGAGGACGTGCGATCGAACCGTCTGCCGCAGGCCAGGTCGCTGATCGACCATCTGCGCAAGGCCGGTCAGCTCGAGGCCGACATCCCCGTCATCGTCGGCGGCGACTGGAACACTCCCTCGCATCTGGACTGGACCGACGACACGGCCCGGGTGTTCAAGCGGCGTCGGAATCTGGATCTGCCCGTGAGCATCGCCATGCACGATGCGGGCTTCCGCGACGCGTTCCGCGATGTGCATCCCGACCCGGTGCAGCAACCGGGCATCACCTGGTCGCCGATGTTCCGCGGCACCGACGAAGTGCCGCAGGGCTTCGAGCGAATCGACCGCATCTATCTGAAGAATCCGGACCGGCCGACGGGCGACTGGACACTCCACCCGGTCGGGGGCACGGTGCTGCCCACACCCTGGGAGGACAACGCCATCGCGATTCCCGACCGGGCATTCCCCTCCGACCACGGTGCGGTCGTGGTGGACATGCAGTGGCGCAAGGCGGGAGTGCTGCCGACCAGAAGGCCGATCGAACTTCGTGTCCTCGCCTTCAACATCCTCACCGGTGGCAACGGTTCGGGCCCCGACGGAGACAGTCCGCTGGCCGGCAAGCCCCGGCACGCCGCAATCGCCTCGGCGATCGAGCAGGTCGATCCGCACGTCGTGCTCGTGCAGGAGGAGGGTGGGGAGCAGCGCATCATCGAGCTGCTGCAGGCATCGGACGCCGCCTGGCAGCGACGCGATGGTGGTTCGCGGGGACAGGCCGTCTACGCCCGCTGGCCGATCGAGGCCATCGACACGGACACGTCACGCATCATGCATCCGGCCGGTCCGTTCGTCGTGCACAACGTCCATTGGCCGCCGTATCCGTACGGTCCCTACGAGATGCAGGCCAAGCTGCTCGCCGGTGAACCGGTGGACACGTCCGAGATCCTCACGATGGTCGACAAGGGCGAGATCTACGCGAACACGTATCGAAGCGTGCAGCCGTCGCTCGCGTCCGGTCTGCCGGTGATCGTCGGTGGCGACTTCAACGAGCCGTCGCATCTCGACTGGACCGCTCGCTACGCCGAGCAGGGCGACGATCGCTGGGTGGACAATCCCACGGCCACGCCGATCCGGCACGAGATCGCCTGGAAGGGCACTTCCATGCTCGCGAATCCCGAGGCGTACCGCGCGGAACTGGGACTCGCCGCGGATGCCGAACTGATCCCGATGGTCGACGCCTTTCGCGTCGTGCGGCCCAACGAGGTCGCGGATCCCGGCCATACCTGGACGCCGCGCTACGCCGTCGGATCGACCGGGCGACGCAACTGGGGAGCCGATGGCTTCGACGATCCGCTCGCGGCGCAGCCCACGACCATCCTCGATCGGATCGACATGATCCACGTCTCCTCGAACCTCGTGCCTCGCCGCGTCGTGGTGCTGGGGGATGCGGGAGATCCCAACAGCGACATCGAGTTCGATCCGTGGCCCTCGGACCATCGGGCCGTTCTGGCCACGCTGTGGTGGATGCCCTGAGCACGAATGTGAGGTCTTGTCAGTGAAGGGGTGCCGCGCTATTCTGCGGCCATGAGCACCCTCTCCCTCGTCGTCGCCGCGCTGCTGCTCCATGATGGTCCGGACCCGCTGCTTGCGTACCCGCTCCACGAATCCTCCGTCTCCGGCGAGGTGCTGACAGCCCAGGTCGGACCGGACATCGCCCTGAAGCGGCCCCTCCATTTCGTGCCCGAGGCCGAGGGTGGTGGTGCGGAGATGGAGGAAGCGGATCGCCTGGTCGTCGCCGCCGACTTCTCCGACCTGGACGGAATGCTGCCGGAACGCGAACTGACGGTCTCGGCGTGGCTCTCGGTGACGACCCCGCGGCCGTGGGGCGGGGTGCTGGGCTGCATCCAGGACAACGAGAACCGCGAGAAGGGTTGGGTGCTCGGCTACGACAACCGGCACTTCACCTTCGGCATCGCGACCGAGGGGGCCGACGACGGCGACGGGAGGATGACCTACCTCACGGGCAGGACTGCGTACGAGGAGGGGCGTCTGTACCAGGTGGTCGCGACCTACGACGGCACCACCACCCGGCTCTACGTCAACGGCGAACTCGACGCGGAGACGACCGAGCAGTCCGGGGACCTGCTCTACCCCGAGGCGGCACCGGTCTCGCTGGCCTGTTATCTCGACGACAACGAGTTCCATCCCCACGTGGGACGCCTCATGGATGTCCGCCTGTACGACATGGCGGCCGGACCCGATTGGATCCAGGGCCAGTTCTCGCATCATGCAGGCCGGGCGGACTTGCCGGTACGAACGCCGCCCGAGCGACCGGTTTCGGACGTGCTGGGCTGGCAGGTGCCGCCGTTCCTGCAGTTCGCCACCGGGGATTCGATCCGCATCATGTTCGAGACGACCCGGCCCGTGACGGGGATGGTGCGGTTCGGAGAGACGGCCGAGTTCGACCGCCAGGCGCCCGTCGTCGAGCCCGTCATGCTCGGCGAGGTCGTGCTGGGGGGACTGCGACCGGATGAGCCGTACTTCTATCAGCTCGACCTCGTGGACGACACGGGGCAGTCGCTCCGGTCCGAGGTCCTGAGCTTCCAGACCGCCGCTCCCAGGGGCACGCCGATCACCTTCGCGATCATCAGCGACACCCAGGACAACCCCGCGGTCTCGAGCCGCATCGCCGAGCACATCTGGGGGCAGCGTCCCGGCTTCATCGTGCATCCGGGCGATCTGACCGGGACCGGCTCGCTCAAGGGCGACTGGACCGACGAGTTTTTTCCGGGCATGAACGGCCTGCTCGGGCGGGTCACGATGTATCCCGTGCTGGGAAATCACGAGCAGGACGCGCGGCACTACTACAAGTACTTCTCGCTGCCGGCTCCGGAGTACTACTACCGGTTCAGCCAGGGCGATGCCGACTTCTTCATGATCGACACGAATCGGAATGTGGCCCCGGGATCCGAACAGTACGAGTGGCTCGACGGTGCCCTGGCCGATTCGGATGCCACCTGGAAGTTCGTGGTGCATCACCACCCCCCGTACTCCTCGGATGAGAACGACTACGGCGATACCTGGACGGGGCGGGGATCGCGAGGGGACCTGCGGGCGCGACAGTTGTCGACGCTCTACGATCGCCACGGTGTGGATGTGGTGTTCAACGGGCACATCCACAGCTACGAACGGACCTGGCCGATCGAGGGCGGACGCGTCGTGGACGACGGGGGTGTGGTGTACACGACCACCGGCGGGGG
>CAJWBW010000172.1:0-4376 GCA_913020415.1 uncultured Phycisphaerae bacterium
GTGCAGGCCGTCGAGCAGTTCCGCCGGCGTGAACGTGATCTGCGCAATCAGCATCGTGACCTCGAGATCCAGCATCATGTGGCCTCCGCCGAACGGCGTCAGATCGAAGCCGTGCTCGGCGTGATGTCCGAAGCCGTCATCGTCACCAACGCCTTCGACGAGATCGTGCTGGCCAATCAGGCCGCCGGACGTCTGTTCGGATTCGACCCGGATGCCGCCCACCGCATTCCCATCGAGCAGCTCGTGAACGACGAGTCGCTCCGCAGCATCGTGCAGGAGACGAAGTCCGAGGGGAACTTCGTCGAATGCCGGCACCTCGAGCACCGCATCGAGGGGCTGTCCGATCGCGAAGGCGACTCCGGTCCGGACTGCGACATCTCGTTGGCGTGCGTCGCCGATCACCGCGATCAGCTCTCGGCGGTCGTCACGATCATCCGTGACCGGACGCGTGAGCGGGAGATCTCGCAGATGAAGAGCGAGTTCGTCTCCAAGGCCAGTCACGAACTGCGGACGCCCCTGGCGTCGGTGCGTGCGTACGTCGAGATGCTCGTCGACGGCGAGGCGGAGGACGAAGCCAGTCGCGACGAGTTCTACCGGATCATCCAGAGCGAGACCGAACGACTGACCCGGCTCGTGGACAACATGCTGAACATCAGTCGGATCGAATCCGGCATCGTGCATGTGGACCGGGATCACGTCGACATGGGCGAGGTCGTCCGGCAGGCCATGGACACCATCGAACCGCACGCCCGCGACAAGGACATCACGGTCCACCGGACCATCGCTCCGGTCGATCTGCACGTGCTCGGCGATCGGGACATGCTCTCGCAGGTCGTCGTGAATCTGCTTTCGAACGCGGTGAAGTACACCCCGCAGGGGGGACGGATCACCCTCAAGATCGATTCCGACAACCTGGCCCGGTCGATCCACGTCTCGGTGGCCGACACCGGACTCGGCATCCCGCCCCAGGATCAGGAACGGATCTTCGAGAAGTTCTTCCGCATCGAGAACTACAAGCGCGTCGCCGAGGGGACGGGGCTGGGCCTCAATCTCTGCCGGCACATCGTCGAGACGGTCCACCGGGGAAGCATCGGTCTGGATTCCAGCCTGGGCATGGGGTCACGATTCTGGTTCTCGATCCCCATGGGCTGCGAGGAGAGTCTGGCCGCATGAAGGAAGACGCCATGACACATCGGATTCTGGTCATCGACGACGAGTCGCACATCCTCCACGTGCTTTCACTGAAGCTCGGCAAGGCGGGGTACGAGGTGCTCACCGCGGTCGACGGGGAGGAGGGGCTGCACATGGCACGGGACTGCCGGCCCGATCTCGTCATCACCGACATCCAGATGCCCTACATGACGGGCATCGAACTCAGCCGTGAACTGGCGGCCGATGAAGGCACGGCGTCCATTCCGGTGATCATCCTGACCGCACGCGGATACGCGCTGTCGTCGGAGGATCTGCAGGCCAGAAACGTGTGCGAGGTGCTGAGCAAGCCCTTCAGCCCGCGCTCCCTGATCGAACTGGTGTCGAACACCCTTGCCGCAGACGATGAACGGAGCGCCGCCGCATGACGTCACTGGTCCGTCCAACCAGAATGCTGATGGCGACCGATCGTCAGCAGGACCGCCTGCGCGAGGCGGGGATGGTGCTGCTCACCTGCGACGGCGGGGGACGACCGGTCTCGTCCGGTGGATCCCGCGGCGACTGGCTGTGCAGTCTGGTGACCCGATCGAGATTCGTCCTGCGGGCGCTCAAGGAGCACTGTCGGGATTGGAACGAACAGGAGCGTCCCGCCCCGACCGAGGCCGTGCCCGGTCTGTGGATGGTGCCGATGCCCATCGAGGAACGACGGACGCGTGTCGGCTACGCGGTGGCCTGCATTCCCTGCGGGGAACTGCTGGATTCGGAGTACCTGCACGTGATGTGCCAGGGGGCCCGGCTCGATGCCACGTGGTGTCGCGATCAGTTGACTGCTCTCCCGCCCGCTTCGTCGGCGGACGTGCCGCGGCTCGCCGTGCTCGTGCGCGGCGCGTGGGCCGACGAGCAGCGTCGCTGCAGCGACGAGCGCGTGATCGAGGACGTCGGTCGCGAACTCGGCGAGTCCTACGAAGAGATCAATCTGCTGTATTCGATCACCCGGAACATGACCGAAGTGGACTGCCCCGGGCGGTTCCTGTCGGTCACCTGCGACGAACTGCGTCAGCAGCTTCCGTACACGTGGGTCGTGGCGCTGGTGGAGGGGACCGGCGCCACGTCCGACGCGCCGGAGCACATCGCGTTCGCCGGCGAGGACGACGGCACCGGATCGGAGCTCGTCCGTTTCGGCACCCGGCTCGTCCGATCCGCGGCGCCGGATCGGCCGCTGGTCTTCGGGCCCGACGATGCGGGCGCCTTCCGGGCCGGCTGCGCGACGATCGCCCAGCCCATCCTTCGCGACGGGCGCGTCATCGGCATGCTGATGGCCGCCGGCAAGGAGGCCGAAGACCAGGACGCATCGTCCGTGGACATGAAGCTCATGAGTGCCGCCGCCTCGCACATCGAGATCTTCCTCGAGAACGCCGGGCTGTACGAGGACCTCAATGCGATGTTCCTGGGCACCCTTGAATCACTCACCGCATCCATCGACGCCAAGGACCGCTACACGTGCGGTCATTCGCGACGCGTGGCCATGCTCACCCGGCAGCTTGCCGAGGCGTGCGGGTGCGATGCCCACACTCTCGGTCGCGTGCACATCGCGGGACTGGTCCACGACGTGGGCAAGATCGGCGTGCCGGAGCGGGTGCTGGTCAAGCCGGGACGGCTCGACGAGCAGGAAGTGGACTGGATCCGCCGGCATCCGGAGATGGGGCACCGCATTCTGCGTGACATCCCCAACTTCGAGGATGTGCTCGAAGGCGTGCTGCACCATCACGAGCGATGGGACGGCACGGGGTACCCCGGCGGACTCGCCGGCGAGGGCATTCCCCGCGTGGCCCGGATGATCGCGATCGCCGATGCCTTCGATGCCATGATGTCCAGCCGGACCTACCGGAAGGGCATGGCGAGGACCCAGGTGCTGGCCGAACTCGCGGCCTGCAGTGGAACGCAGTTCGATCCCGAACTGGTTCCGATGTTCCTGGCCCTTGACTTCACCGAATACGACCGGCTGGTGGACGACCACATGTCCGCCGAGCAGGATGATGCGACGAGAGGACGTGCGGCATGAAAATGCACTTCGAAGAACACCGTTCCGCCGTCGTGCTTCGGCTGGAAGGCGAGTTCACCCACGAGGATGTCGACGGGTTCCGCCGACGCTGCCAGGAATGGCTCGATCGGACCACCGGCTCCTGGATCGTCGACGGAGCCGGCATGGAACGGATCGATTCCGCGGGGCTCGAGTCGCTGCTCTGGTTCGCGGACGAACTCCGTCGCGGCGCCGGACGTCTTCGCCTGGCCAATCTCGGCGATCTGGTGGCCAAGGCCATGATCGTGACCCGTCTCGATCGCCGGTTCGAGATCCACACCACCATCGAGGAAGCGGCCAGATCCCTGGCCAGATCGGAGGCGGCGTGATCCAGCCTTCCATGCACATGCCATCGGGCACCGCCCGTCAACCGCTCGGTGAACTGCTGGTGCAGCGGGGGGTGCTCACCGCCCAGCAGCTTCAGCACGCCCTGGATCATCAGGCGGGCAACGATCATCGCTCCCTCCTCGGCGAGGTCCTCGTCGAGATGGGATACGCCAGCGACCAGCAGGTCATGGAGGTCCTTGCGGAGGGGTACGGCATTCCGTGCGTCGAGCAGGTGGCCCGGGTGGCCGATCCTCGCATCATCGAGGTGCTGCCGAGGGACTTCATCGAGGAGCACAAGGTGCTTCCGCTCTTCCTCGTCCGATCCGTGCTGACCGTTGCGGTCTCGGAGCCGTCGAACCTCTATCTGGTGGAGGAGATCGCGCGGCGAACCGGGCACGAGGTCCAGATCGTCGCCGCCGCATCGGCGGAGATCGAGACCGCGATCTCCGCGTGGCTCCCCGCGGCGAACGTGTTCGTGATCGACGACATCTACGAGGACATCGCGGAAGAGGACTTCAGCGTCATCGAACGACAGGTGACGGAACTCGCCGACCTGGAACAGGTCGCCGGGCACGGCCCCGTGGTGAAGCTCGTCAACTTCATCATCTACTCCGCCGTTCAGGAAGGCGCCTCGGACATCCACATCGAGCCGGACGACCAGTCGCTTCGGGTGCGCTACCGTGTGGACGGCAGGCTCTACGAGAAGATCTCGCCGCCGTACCGGATGCACGCTGCGATCTCCAGCCGCATCAAGATCATGAGCAACCTGGACATCTCCGAGCGGCGCCTGCCGCAGGACGGCGACTTCAACGTCATGCTC
>CAJWBW010000173.1:0-4341 GCA_913020415.1 uncultured Phycisphaerae bacterium
GACCTGTTGTTCGCCATGGCCCGCGCCGCCAACCGCCTGCACGGCGTCGAGGACATTCCATGGCATCCGGCTGATTGAGGTACGTCAGCAATTCGTACACCTTCCTGCAACCACGACAAGGAACATCAATCATGGCCATTCGCATCGGCATCAACGGATTCGGACGCATCGGACGGCTCGTGTACCGCGAAGCGGTTCGGCGCGGCGACTTCGAGGTCGTGGCCATCAACGATCTGGTTCCGGCCCACAATCTCGCGTACCTCGTCACCTACGACACCATGCACGGCCGGTTCGACCATGTGGTGCGGGCCGAGGGCGATTCCCTGGTGTGCGATGCACATTCCTCCAGGTGCCTGAGCCAGCGTGATCCCGCCGATCTGGGCTGGGGCGATCTGGGCGTCGACTACGTGATCGAGTCGACGGGATTCTTCACCACGGGCGCCGACGCCGCCAGGCATCTGGAGGCCGGGGCCCGCCGGGTCCTCATCTCCGCCCCCACCAAGACGCCCGACGAGGTTCCGACGTTCGTCCACAAGGTCAACTGCGACCAGTACGACCCGGCGCACCACCGGGTGATCTCGAACGCCAGCTGCACCACGAACTGCCTGGCGCCCGTCACCAAGGTGATCCTGGACGAGTTCGGTCTGGCCGAGGGACTCATGACCACCATCCACGCCGCGACGGCGACCCAGCCGACGCAGGACGGTCCGTCCAAGAAGGATCTGCGCGGAGGCCGCAACGCCTACATGAACATCATTCCCGCCAGCACCGGCGCGGCCAAGGCCGTCGCCCTGTGTCTGCCGGAGGTCAAGGGACGGTTGACGGGCATGGCCTTCCGCGTTCCGACCGCCGATGTCTCGGTGATCGATCTGACCTTCAAGACGGAGCAGCCCGCCAGCCTCGACGCCATCAACGCGGCGATGAAGGCGGCCTCCGAGGGACCGATGCATGGCGTCCTCGGATACACCGAGGACCCGGTCGTCTCCAGCGACTTCCTGGGCGACCCCCACAGCAGCATCTACGACGCTACGGCCGGCATGGAACTCAACGACGGGTTCTTCAAGGTGGTCAGCTGGTACGACAACGAGTCGGGCTACGCGCACCGCTGCCTCGACATGGTCAGCATGATGGCGTCGAAGGACTGACCGGTCCCCGTACGTTCACAGTTTCGATTCGAGTTTCCTGAGCAGTTCCCGATTCTGCTGCTGCAGTTCATGGATCTTGTGCTCGATCGACTTCGGGTGCGTGATCGACGTCACCGCCGTGAGGGAGGTCATTCGACTGGCGATGGCTGCGGCCAGTGTGGCGAACAGGCCGATGCCCAGCACCATGACGACGGCGGCCAGCAGCCGACCGGGTCCGGTGATCGGGTAGTAGTCGCCGTAGCCGACGGTGGAGGTCGTCACCACCGCCCACCACATCACGTCGTCGGCGGTTCTGATGTTCGCATCCGGTGCCTGCCCTTCGTAGTACAGCACGCCCATGCACGCCAGGATGATGCCGGCCAGGGTCAGGGTCATCGAACTGACGATGGCGGCGCCCACCCGATCGCTGCGGAAGACCTGGGCGAGGATTCGGAACGACCGCAGGGCCCGGACCACTCGAACGATGCGGGCCAGCCGCAGGAGACGCAGCGGGCCGAACGCGGGGATCGAGGAGGCGAGATCGAAGAGACCCCATCCGAAGACGTAGCGCAGTTTGTGCGGCGCCTTCACCAGCTGCCGCAGGTAGTCCAGGAAGAACACGAGGCAGAACAGGTCGTCGAAGTAGTTGAGCAGCTTCGCCTGTTCCGTGTCCGGATCGGCGAAGAACAGCCAGGAGACGATGGAGATCGATCCCATCGCGCAGACGGACATGAACACGTCGTAGGTGGTGGCGTCGATGATCTTGCCGTGGGGATGGTCGTCGGGCATGCCGCTTCATCGGCATCCGCGTCGTACGTCCTGCAAAGACTCATCCCACCGGATCGCCGATCCGGATCGTGCCCGTGGTCAGCACCCGGCAGTTGAGGCCGCTGCGGCCCACCATGGCCGGAAGGATGTCCAGTCCGGTCTGCCGCTGCAGGGTTCCGCAGGGTTCGCACAGCCGCATGCCCTCGACCTCGATCTCGCCGATGTGGAACCGACTGCCCACCAGCGCATTGAGTTCGACTCCCTGGGTGAGGATGTTCCTGCGACTCATGCGGTGGGTGAGTTCCTGCCCGGTCTCCCGTCGGAACCATTCGAGCTGCTCGGTCTCGATCAGGGTGAGTTCGTGGTCGCCGGGCTTGATCTCCTTCACCCAGGCGCCCCGGCCGAGACTGTAGCGATCCCCTTCCAGTCCCCGCCCGGGTGTGGCCACGATCTCCGCATGGGATACCATCGGTTCACCGGATCCGGGGGACGTCTGGATGGCGCGGATGCGGCCGTTCATGGGCACAGTCTACCGTTGATACAGGGAGCGACTCGATGAAGCCAATGAGCATACTTCTGGTTCCGATCGTGGCACTGGTGGGCGCGACGTCCGTGCAGCAGATTCCAGGGTTGTCGAAGACCACCGACCCCGAGGCGCGGCAGATCCTGCAGCGCAGCTGGGCCATGCAGCAGAACGCCCCGTCCACCGTCCAGCTCAGGATGCACGGCACCTCGCTGGGCCATGCCGTCCGAAGCGAGTGCTGGATCGGCGGCGGCAACATCGTCACCAAGGTCGTACTTGCCGACGGGGACGTGATGGTCGAGGGGGATATCGACGACACCGCGTTCAAGATCCGCAACGGCAAGCCGGTCGTGATGAGCGCAACCCAGAAGATGGAGCAGTACCTCCGCGCCCATCCCCACATGGCCGTGAACATGATGCTGAATCAGGCGGATGACATCACGGTTGCACACGGGAAGTCCTACGGACGGAAGGTCACGGGACTGGTGCTCCACGGTCTGCCTCACGGCAACGTGGTGCTGAACTACTACGACGATGGCACACTGGCATCGCAGTTGGAACCGATGGCGGGCCACATGGGCAAGGCGGTCTTCTTCGGGAACTACAAGGAGATCGACGGCCATCCGGTGCCCGGACGCGTCGACACGTGGATCGTGCACATCGCCAGCGACGGAAGCTGGTCCACGCATGCCGACTCCTCCCGGCACCTGTCCAGGCTCGAACTGGTCGATGCAACCCTCAACCAGCCGATTCCGGCCGAGATCTTCACGAAGTCGCACTGGCTGTCTTCGGGGAACTGATCCGAAAAAAGGCCAGCCCCGGCGTTTCCACCGGGGCTGGCCTCGCATCATCATCAAGAGGAAAGGAACCACCCTTTCGCCACCAATGCGTCGGCGGGTGGGGTTTCTCACACCCGGCTTCGAGAAAAAAGAACATGGCCCCTTTCGGGGCCATGCGGGGTGCTTTTCGCAGGTCAGACCAGTTCAGGGAAGGTCTCCTGCACGACGGACACGAGGTCCTTGACGTGCGAGACGGACTCGTCCATGAGGGCCTGTTCGTCGCCATCGAGGTCGATCTCGATGACCTGCTCGACGCCGCCGGCTCCCAGGATGCAGGGGACGCCGACGAAGTAGCCGCCCACGCCGTACTCCGCGTCGCAGTAGGCGGCGCAGGGCAGGATCCGCTTCTTGTCCTTGATGATGGCCTCGGCCATCTGGACGCTGCCGGAGGCCGGAGCGTAGTAGGCGCTGGTGCCCATGAGCTTGACGACCTCGCCGCCTCCGACCTTGGCCCGGTCGACGCAGGCGGTGATGGTGGCGTCGTCCAGCAGCTGCTGGACGGGGATGCCGTGGACGCTGGTGTAGCGCGGCAGCGGGACCATGTCGTCGCCGTGTCCGCCCAGCAGCAGGGCCTGGACGTCCTCGATGGAGACGCCGATGGCGTCGGCGATGAAGTGCCGGAAGCGGGCCACGTCGAGGCAGCCGGCCTGACCGACGATGCGGTTGGTCGGGAAGCCGGTGGTCTTCCAGGCGGTGTAGACCATGGCGTCGAGCGGGTTGGCGACCACGATCACCACGGCGTCGGGTGCGTGGGTGGCGATCTGCTCCGAGACGCTCTTGACGATCTTGACGTTGGTGGCGATCAGGTCGTCGCGGCTCATGCCCGGCTTGCGGGGCAAGCCGGCGGTGATGATGACGACATCGGAATCGGCGACGTCCGCATAGTCACTGGTGCCGATGATGTTGGCGTCGAATCGCTCGATCGGCCCACAACAGGCGAGATCCAGCGCCTTGCCCTGCGCGACGCCGACCTTGTCCGGGATGTCCACCAGGACGATGTCGCCAAGCTCCTTGGCGGCCGCCCAATGGGCACAGGTTGCTCCGACATTTCCGGCTCCGATGACGCTGATCTTGGGGCGACGCATGG
>CAJWBW010000174.1:0-4310 GCA_913020415.1 uncultured Phycisphaerae bacterium
GGCTGTTGAACATGACCACATCCGCAGCCAACATGCTCATCAGATTGGTGACCGGATACTGGAGGTCCCGATCCGCCGGGGCGTCCACACCCTGCACCGGGTACACCAGCTGATTCTCATGCATGTACAGAACCGTCACCGCCGATCTCCACGACCGGGGAAGCTGGGCCACGACGTCGCCGAGACTCACCAGCGAGGTCGCGAAGATCACGTCGGGACTCCAGTCCCCCCACTTCCCCTCGTCGACCTGCGATCGAACCCGGCCGGCAAGTTCCGCAGCCCCCGTTCGCATACGCCACTTCCAACCCCGGCCGGGCAGCGTGATCCACTTCCAATCCAACTGACAATGGTTCTCAATAGCGACTCTGGTCTGCCGGTGCGAACCCGCATCGAACGACTCGAGGGCAAGCACCCGCAGACGGCCTCGATCATGTTTCATTTGTGTACCATGATCCATGATGATGAATGCTAACGGCTCCCCGCAAGATGTACCTCCCGACGGTTCCCTTCAGATGGCTCCGCTGTGCGCGATCTTCCGCCGCCATCTCAAGGAACAGAATCTGAAGTACACCCCCGAACGCGCCGACATCCTGAATGCGATCCTGGAGGCCGATGACGTGTTCGAGGCCGATTCACTGATGCAACGCATGCAGGATCAGGGCCAGCGGGTCTCGAAGGCGACGGTGTACCGGACCCTCAAGCTGCTCCAGGAAGCGGGAATCATCAACCAGGCCCTCTTCGATGCCAAGCAGTCGCATTACCAGCTGGTCTACGGAAGACAGCCTTCGGACTACATGGTGTGCGTCCAGACCGGAAAGTACATCCGCATCAGCAGCGATGAACTGATGGAGATCCGGAACCGCATCTGCCGCGAATACGGATGGGAGCCCGTCGGCCACCGATTCCAGGTGTACGGCATCGCACCCGACGATCCGGCTGACGACTGACTCAGCCCCCCAGCACCGCTTCGAACCGATCGGAATCATCATCGGACGATCGGACTTCGATGTCGCGCTGCTGCGGACCGACGTGTCGCAACAGCATCCGAATCGTTCCGTCGCCAACCGCCGCGGCGATGCGCTGCGGCCACTCGCAGACCACGATGCCCTGTGGATCGTCGACGATCGCATCCCACGCAATCGTCTCGAGTTCCTCCACCCCGCTCAGGCGATAGGCGTCGATGTGATACAGCGTGCCACCGGGAAACTCGTGCTCATGCACAATGGTGAAGGTCGGACTGGATATTTCACGGTGGTCGATACCGAGACCGGATGCCAGTCCACGCACCAATGACGTCTTTCCGGCGCCCAGCTCGCCCTCCAGAAGCACCACGTCTCCGGACGCGAGGGCACGGGCCAGTCGTTCGCCCAGCTCGAACGTCGCCCGTTCGGAATCGGATTCGAGAATGTGATTCATCCCCGGTGCTCCCAGCCCAGTGAAGCGATGTCATGCCGAACGCCCTCCGCGACCACCACCACCGCCGCCGAGGATTCGTGATCCGGACGGGGCACCACCCGGCCGACGGGTGTGAATCGACAGTCGAGCAGCTGCTCGGGGAGGTCCGACCCGTCGACCAGGCACAGCAGCTCGTGATCCTCTCCGTCCGAGACCGCGGCACGCCAGTCGACCCCGTCGTGCTTCGGAATGCATTCCGCATCGACCTCGATTTGCAGCGATGGATCCGGCTCGAGCATTCGGGCCGCATCGATCCCGAGCCCGTCGCTCAGATCGATCATGGCGTGCAGACGCTCGCCCAGCACCGCGCGGAGCATGATCGACTCGCCGATTCTCGGTTGAAAGGTCAGATGGCGACCGGAAGCGAGCGATCCGCCGAGCTGTCCGGTCACACAGACCAGATCACCTTCCTTTGCGCCGAAGCGGGAGACCACACCAAGTCCCGTTGCTTCGGCCATGACGGTGACGGAACACGTCAGCGGGTGCGATTCGTTCCTGTGAACGGAGAGATCACCACCGACGATCGGCGCGTGAAATCGATCGCCGGTCGCACGCATCGCTTCGAACAGGTCCATGGCCTCGTCCTCCGACATGCCCGGGGGAAGGACCGCGGAGACGAGACTGGCGACGGGACGTCCCGCCATCGCCGCAACATCGCTGAGACATCGTGCCATCGCCTTGTAGCCGATTGCAACCAGTTCGGCGGTGGAACGATCGAAGTGGACCCCTTCCACGACCTGATCAACCGCCAGCAGGACCCCCCCACCACCACCGGATCGATCCGACGGGAACTTCCACCCCTCGGGGCGAAGCAGTGCCATGTCGTCACCGGGACCGATGACCACGCCCGGTCCCATTCCGGTGGAGCCCTTGAATATCCGCTGAAGGACGGCCTGCTCGTTCATCGTGGCGAGAGTCTACCCCGGCTCATGCACGTTTTTGGGGCATGAACCCCTCTCCGATGTCCAGAACCCGTATTCATCATTCAAAAAACCATGCAATCCCTGGCTTCACCGGAACCCCGGCCGCGGTGCGGACGTATCTGAATGGTGGATCGAGGGGTCCTCTCCTCCCCCCTCCTTCCCGGAACACCCTCCTCCGACCGGGTACGAGCACGTCCCGGTCGCATGAACCATCTGTTTCTTTTCTCCCCCAACACTCCGGCTCCACCCGAGCCGGAGTGTTGTTTTTCCCCGACCTCAGGTCCGGTCATCGAGAAGTCGGCTGGCGTACGCGGACGTCGCGCCCTGATGAGCAAGGATCACGGCGCGACCGTTTCGGGCCAGATCGCGCCGCTGGCCCTCGTTCTCGAGCAGGTCGGAGAGCACGCCCGCCAACTCGGAAGGCTGGACGACCAGCAGACCGCCCCCCCGGACCAGGGGCCCGACCATCCGGCGGAAGTCACCGAAGTCGGGACCCACCACGGTGGCCGCTCCGAGTGCAATCGGTTGCGTGACATCCGAACCGTGCAGCCCGACGAAACTTCGTCCCACGACCGCGACGTCCGCGAGGTCGTAGGCCTGGGCGAGTTCACCGATCGTATCCAGCAGGAAGAGATCCGGATTGCCGCCACGGTGTCCCGTCGAACGTCTGGTGCAACCGTCCAGCACCGCAGCCGCTCCCTCGAACCACTCCGGCTTGCGCGGCGCGCACAGCAACTGACATCCGGGTGGGACGGCCTCGAGAAGCAGCTCGTGTTCTCCGGGGGCCGTCGACCCTGCCACCACCAGCGGTCGATGGGGATCGATGCCCAGATCGGAGGCCAGACGTTCGCTCCCATCCACGCCCTCGCTGCAGCGGGCGTTGTCCCATTTCATGTTGCCGACCACCTCGATCCGATCCGGCAGCACTCCCAGATCTCGGAAGCGATCGGCATACTCCTCGTCCTGCACGCCCACCCAGGCGAGGCGGGAGAACATCGTTCGCACCAGTGGCCTCACCATTGCGTACCGCCGATGACTCCGCGACGTCAGACGCCCGTTGATGACCATCACGGGAATGCCGCGGCGGGCGCACAACCGGGTCAGGTTCGGCCAGACCTCGAGTTCGACGAGCACGACGGCATCGGGTTCGAGACGGGAGACGAAACGCGACATCATCCAGGAGAAGTCGAACGGAAAGCGGACCACATGATGTCTCGAACCGAAGAGCGATCGGGCCCGGGCCGACCCGGTATCGGTGGTGGTTGCGACCACCACCTCGCAGCCACCGGCATCGAGGGTGGCCACCAACTCCCGGATCGCATTGACTTCACCGACCGAAACGGCGTGGATCACGACGCGTCGGCGCTCATGCGATCCACGAGATGCATCCGCTGGTGTGAAGCCGAAACGACCACGCCAGTCGGTGCGGATCTTGCCGGTCCGAATCATGCGGACAAGCCAGACCGGCATGGTCAGCAGTACTACGAGGAGGTACACCCCGTCCACAAGCCATCGCATGGGGGCACAGTGTATCCATGGTTGAATCCGACGGAGCCACCCCCGTTTGCAGGCCCGGCAACGGCCTTTCGGCGGCTTGCCCTTGAATCCCCAACCAAAGGCGGCACAATGGTTCGCAGACGTCCGATCACGGCGGACAGCACCCTTCGTTCACCGGAACGCATCCACGTGAACGACACGGAAACCATCCATGCTTGAACTGCAGGTCCTTCATTCCCGAACACGCGACATGATCAAGGCATTCGTGCTCGGTGACACCGACGAGCTGATCGTCGGCCGCGACGAGGAGTGCGACATCTGCATCAAGTCGAGAAGCGTTTCCAGGGAACACTGCGCCATCGAGCGGAACGGCCAGGACACCTGGATCCGTGACCTCGAATCGACCGGCGGAACCTTCCTCGACGGGGAGCGCGT
>CAJWBW010000175.1:0-4300 GCA_913020415.1 uncultured Phycisphaerae bacterium
CCTCCTCCTCCTCCACCTCCCGCCGCCGCCGCAGAAGGCAACGTACGCCTTCGCTTCCTTCTTGGCCTTCTTCCTCGCCTTGTCCACATCGACCGGTGCCGCAGTCTGCACGGCCGTCGATGCGGCCGAACCACTGTCGGCGAACCATTCTCGAATCGTGGCCGCCAGACCGGCGGACAGCGTCGACATGTGATTGGTGACGGAGGGAATGCCCTCGTCTTCGCACTTCTTGACGATGTCCTTCGACGTCACGCCAAGTTCCTTGGCGATCTGGTGGACTCTGGTTGTGCCCGCTTTCTTGGCCACGCAATGCTCCAGATCAGGATGCTTCGGTTTCCGGCTGCTCCACGTCGGAGTCCGGCTCACTGTTGTCTTCTTCGTTCACTTCACCCGTGGAGTCGCTCGCATCCACCCCGGCCTCCTCGACGGACTCGGCGGCCTCCACCGGAGCGCCACCGAGAATCGAGTCGGCGGCGAGCTCCGCCCCGGCGTCGGTCTGGGAGGCGAGCAGCGCGTCCGCAGCGGCGGCCTCCTCGGCACGCCGTCGCTCCTCCTCCTCCTTCTCCTTCTGCTGCTGTTCGGCAACGACCTTGGACATGGCGGAGCATTCCGCGACCACCGTGTCCGCAAGCGTCTGGGACATCTCGACGTCGTTGACGAGCACCTCGACGCCGACTTCCTCGACGTCGAAGACGCTGATCATGCCCAGGGCACCCATCCGATCGAGCATCGAATCCTCGACGCCCTCCACGGTTCGAACCGTCTGCTCGAGGGTCTCGAGACTGCGCGCGAACTCGTTGGGGGTGAGGATGTCGATGTCCCATCCGGTCAGTCGTGCCGCCAGACGGACATTCTGCCCGCGGCGACCGATGGCCAGCGACAGTTGATCGTCACGCACGATGATCGTGGCTCGACCGAGTTCGAAGCACAGGCTGACCTCTTCGACCTCGGCCGGCTTGAGGGCGTTGGAGATGAGAATCTGGCTCGACTCGTTCCAACGGACGATGTCGATCTTCTCTCCGCCGAGTTCGTCGACGATGTTCCGGATCCGGCTGCCGCGCACTCCGACGCAGGCTCCCACCGCATCCACCTTCGAATCGATGGAGGACACCGCGATCTTCGTACGGAACCCGGGCTCGCGCGACATCGCCTTGATCTCGATGATGTGCTCGGACACCTCGGGAACCTCGGCCTCGAAGAGTCGCCGGATGAAATCGGTGTGACTGCGGGAAAGCACCACCTTGACGCGGCTGCCCTCCTCGCGAACATCCCGCACCAGGCAACGGACGCGATCTCCGGGATGGAAGACCTCTCCGGGGATCTGCTCGCTGCGGGGCATGAAGCCTTCGGCCCGATCGACCTGCACCACCAGGGCACCGCCCTCGTAGCGGTGGGCCGTACCCGTCACCACATCGCCGAGCCGCTTGGAGAACTCGTCGAGCAGACTGGCCCGCTCGTCCTCGCGGAACCGCTGGATCATGACCTGCTTGGCGGTCTGGGCCGGGATCCGACCCAACTCCTCGATCGGGATGGTCTCGACCGTCCCGTCGTCGTGATTTCGCCAGAGACTGAGCTCGCCGGAGATGGGCTCGATCCGGCAGCCGAACTCCTCGGTATCGAGCGAGTTGAAGTGCTTGCGTGCCGCGCTGACCATCGCCTGCTCGAGATCCCCGATGAGGAGCTCGCGATCGATGTTCCGCTCGCGGGAGATGGTGTCAATGATTCGAATCGTCTCTTGATTCATCTGCTTCCTCGTCTACCCGGGTCGACCCGGTACGACCATCTGTCCTGTCCCGGGCCTCATCCAATGAACAGACCACGGAACTCCCGGGAGAGCTGCCGTGGTCCGCGTCGCCGTCGCCCCCGAAGGGGCGAGCACCGCCCAGAATGGGTAGGCACTCAGATCAAGGGAGAACCCTCGCTACGCGGCAACACGCAGACCACATGCGGGCGGAACCCGCATGCCGGACGACACGACCTGACGGATTCAACCGTCATGACGAGCCGGCCTAAGGTGTAGGAAGTGGACCATCGAACTCGCTCCGTCCCAGAAAGCCGGGCCTTCGGACCCGGGAACTTCCAAACCAATCAGCGAACAATATCCACCACTCCCCGCTCCTGCAACTACAGGAGGGGTGCCGACCCCGTTTACGATGCCTTCAAGGGCGATCAGGCCCGTTCGCCGGATCCAATCGAGCGAAGAACACGAACCACCCGGGCGCCCTGGTGCTGACCGAGGGTGGCGAGGTACTTCGGCCGGCCTTCGACCAGAATGGTCGCGGGCGACTCGGACTGCCGTCCCGTCAGGATCAGATCGCCGACCTCCAGACCCTGGAGATCCGACAGCGTCATCGTGGTCTCCGCCAACGTGGCATTGACTTCCACTCCCGTGTCCGCGATGTGCCGCGACAGCTGATCCACATGAAGGTGGTTTCGACCATCGGCGCCGGAGAAGGTCCACGCGCGTCGACCGAGTTCCTCCATCAACGGTTCGATGACGTTGAATGGAACGCACAGACTCATGCGATCCACCTTCCCGACCATCTGGACATTGAACTCGAACGCAATCACCACCTCGTTGGGCGGAACGATCTGGGCGATCTGCGGGTTCGATTCGATCTCTCCCAGCGAGAACTGCACCGGACAGATCGTCGACCAGGCATCCGAGAGCGGACTCATCGCGCGATGCAGCACCGACCGGGCGAGCCGCTCCTCGATCTGCGTCAGAGGCCGCCCGGGGATCCGGGGCGCCTGGGCATCTCCCCCCATCAGCCGATCGATCATCGAATAGAAGATGTCGGGGGACAGTTCCAGGCAGACCGAACCCTCCAGCGTGTCGGGCCGCACCAGACCGAAGCAGGTCGGATCGGCGAGGCCGGCCGTGTATTCGGCGTAGGTCATCTGCTCCACACGTCCGATCTCGATCTCGACGATGGTTCGAAGCAGACCGGTCCACTGGCTTCCGACGTTGCGTGCAAACGGCTCGTGCAGGGTCTTGAGGGATCGGATCTGATCCTTGCTGATCCGCTCGGGTCGCTTGAAATCGTAGGTGGAGATGGGTGGACAGCCGTTCTGCCCCCGATCGAGGCAGAAGACCCTTGATGGAGGGGCCTCCACGGGCATACGGCCGTCGGAAACGGCCGTCTTGAGGGCATCAACCTGATTTTGATTCAGTGCGTCGTGCACACAGGGGCTCCCGGCGGGTTCTGGGCAAGAAATCCATCCCGCACCACGTTTATCGGAGCACGGAGGAAAACCACTTGAAGCCCAGTGGCTATCCTGCCGCTTCCCGATGATCCTTCCCGTCGCCCTCATCCTGACCTCCCTCGTCACATCGGCCGCCCCGAGCCAGACGTCAGGCCCGAAGCCGGGCCTACCGAATTTCGGTATTCCGGTGCCGCAGGCCCGGGCCGAGGCCCCCCGATTCTTCGATTCCCGCGATTCGGTCGAGGTTTCCGCCGTCTCCTCCCAGGAGGACGTGGTCCCGGGGGACGACGTGGTGATTGCCGTGGTCTTCGACCACGACGCAGGATGGCACATCCACACCAACCGTCCGGACGTGCCGCCGGAACTCGGCGAAGCCGATGACTACGTGGCCACGGAACTGCTGGTCGAACTGGATCCCCGGTCGGGCCTGACCGCCCACGCCCCTTTCATCCAGTGGCCCGAAGAGCATGTCGTCCAGGTCGCCTTCGGCGCTTCGCCCGTCGACTACGCGGTCTACGAAGGTCGAGCCATCGCCTATCTGCCGATCACCGTGGCGGCGGATGCCGCACCGGGTACGACCATCGTCCGCATCCGGCCCGTCTTCCAGGTCTGCGACGATACGACCTGCCTCGCACCGAGCCCGCGCCCCGGGGAGTCGGGCTGGAACGAGTACGGCATCCCCGTCGAACTCAACATCGTCGCGCTGTCCGACAAGACCACCAGCCCCACGCCCGATCCCGCACTCTTCGGAGGCTTCGACCCGGGTGTCTTCGAGCGCATTCGCTCCGGTGAAGCCCCTCCGGACGTGGTCGCCTTCGACACCTTCGGACTCAACTTCGACATCGATGCCAGCGGCTGGGGACTCCTGCTGCTGCTGCTCGTGGCGGCGTTCGGCGGATTCCTCCTGAATCTGACGCCGTGCGTGCTGCCCGTGATTCCCCTGAAGATCATGGCCCTCAGCGGCAGCGGTGACCATCGAAGCCGCACGCTGCTGCTGGGCATCATCATGATGGCCGGCATCATCTTCTTCTGGCTGGTACTCGGCGGCCTGATGGCGTTCGTCAGCGGCTTCACCGCGACCAACCAGCTGTTT